>WFMO01000157.1 GCA_015489055.1 Helicobacteraceae bacterium
GGAGTGGGCGCTCTTACATCTGCCACAAAATCAGATATTAACCAATCTATCTCATGCCCCACAGCTGAGACAATAGGTGTTTTTGCACCAAACACAGCATCTGCCACAATCTCTTCATTAAATGCCCATAAATCTTCTATACTGCCACCGCCGCGACTGACTACAATAGCATCATACCCTTTTGTATCACTTAGTTTAATGGCATTAGCTATCAAAGGCGCACTACCCTCACCTTGCACTAAAACATCATAAATATCAATCTCTACAAGCCTATATCTCTTTTGCGCCACGCGCAGCATATCTTGAAGTGCCGCACCTGTCGCAGAGGTTATCAAGGCTATACGTTTTGGAAATTTTGCAATGACTTTTTTTACTGCCGGATCAAAATATCCTTTGAGAGAGAGTTTTTCTTTTAATTGCTCATATGCCAAAGCCAGTGCCCCATGACCTGCAGGCTCTATCATGAAACAATTAATCTGATACTCGCCTCTTGGCTTATAAACGCTAATAGCGCCGTCAATTAAAACTTTAAGACCCTCTTTTAGCTTGAACTTCAACTTAACTGCATTTCCTCTAAACATCACACATCTAATAGCAGACGAGCTATCTTTTAGCGTAAAATATATATGTCCGCTGTTATGAAATGTAATCCTTGAAAGTTCCCCTTCAACTAAAACTTTAACAAAACTACTCTCCATAAGAGTCTTAATCTGCTCATTTAGTGATGATACGCTTAAAGTATGCATATTTATTTTTTTCTTGCGATAATAAGTGTTGAAATATCCATTGAAAAACTTTTTGTATATATAATATCAAACCCCGTATCTTTTAGTTCATTTTGCATATTTGAAACTGTTGAAAATCCTTCTATAGAGTTTGGAAGATATTCATATGCTTCCAGATTTTTGGAGATAAAACCACCGATTTTTGGAAGAACCTTATGCATGTATATATCTCGAATATTACCAAATAATGAGGTTTTCTCATTTTTCATAAACTCTAAAATGACGACAAGCCCATTAGGTTTTAACACTCTATTAAACTCAATAAGCGCCTCTTTTCTATGCACGACATTTCTAATCCCGTAAGTAATACTAAGTATGTCACAAGTGCTGTCATCTATGGGAATTTCTGTTGCTTGGGCGGTATGATATGAAAAATGAGGAAATTTCTCCTTAGCAACACCCAGCATGCCTACAGATGGATCAACGCCTATTATACGATCTATTTCTATATCTAAAGAGCTTGCTTGTTTTTGCCAATAGTCCATCATGTCGCCCGTACCGCATGCCACGTCCACGATTTTATCATAATGATGTTTTTTGCTATATTTAAAAGCAAGATCACAAGCTTTTTTTCGCCAACTCTTATCCACGCCCATACTCATAATACGATTTGCCTTGTCATATGTCGGAGCAATATTATCAAACATCGAAACTATTTTATCTTGCTTTTGCACACTCTATCCTTTATTTTGTTTCATCCAAATCAATATATCATCAAAATATTTTCTTACATGTAAAAATCTAAAATCTGCGTTAGTTACTCCATACCCCAAGCCAAAATTGCACGCAGGGGCGACAAATGATAAATAGCAATCTACATAAGGCTTGCTAATCTCAAACATCAACGCTCCACCCTCTATCATAACTAAACGATAATTCTTTATTGATTCAAAGTTATCTTCAATCATCACTTTTCTGTTTGGTACATTAAACAATGGTATATTGTGATCAAAATCTTTACTTCTTGATACAATCAAAACATCAGGGGCAGTACCATCTACCATTCTTGCATCTAATGTTGGTCTGTCCTGCCTTACGGTGTTTGCGCCTATCACAAGCAAATCACAAATATCTCTTAAGGCATGCACCAATTTTCTTGATTGTTGTGAACTAATAATTCCACCATCAATGCTGCCGTTTAATCGTTGAGCAAGTTTAAAAAAAACAAAATTCTTTTTTTGCCATACACTAAAAGGAAACAACAGATCATCAGTCTCTTGCTTTAATGATGATATCTTAGTTGTAATATTGCTATCTTGTAAAAGCCTTATACCGCCTTTTGCCGCTTTTGTTTCATCTTTAGCTCCAATGACAACACGCCTTACATGAAGATTACAAATCAAAAGTGCACACGAAGGTGTTTTGCCTACATGCGCACACGGCTCCAGCGTTACATAAAGGGTACATTTGGAAAATATATTATTATGATTATTTAATAAAAATTGATTGATATCCTGCGATGAAGAACAAGATAAGATGGATGTATCATTTGTCAGCTTAACATACGCATCTTGAAGTGCTAAAACCTCTGCATGCGCACAGCCGGCTCTTTCATGTGCTCTTAAAGCTAAAACAGAGCCATGACAATCTACTATACAACATCCAACAGCAGGATTTGGGTAAGTGAGGAGTTGAAACTTCCATGCTTCTTTAATGGCAAGTTCCATAAAAAAAGTATCATCAATTACCATTTTATGTAGGTTCGTGCCTTTATGATATCACCAATAGCTACGACTTTATTATCCGCGTCTGTTTCAATATAAAGTTCCTTCTCTTTTACATCTTTTAGCAAACCTTCAATTTTCTCTTTACTGCTAGTTGTTATTTTAACAAGCTCACCTACAGAATTGGAAAAATGATGTAAAGAAGATAACTTTCTCTCAAGACCGGGAGTACCTACTTCAAGCCTATATTCTCCTGATGCTGGAGGCGTTACATCTAGCAAAGGAGAGATGAGATGAGTTAGCTCAACACATCTATCTAGGCTTGCGCCCTTTTTATTAGACTCTTGAACACTAATCCTGTATATAGTTTCACCGTTTTCATGAACTAAGGCAACATCATACAAAACAAGGTCAAGAGATTTGACAACAGATTCAATATTTTTTTCAAGATTCATTTTTTCTCTCTTTTTCTATACGCTTAAACAGTTCATCAATTTTCTGAGCTTTTTGTATCTGATCGTCCAATATAAAAGTTAATTTTGGAGACTTGAACCAACCCTGATCTTTCATACAGTAATCTTCTATAATAGGTGCAACTTTCTTAAGCTGCTTTATATAAAATAGCCGTTCATCTTCAAGCAGATTTGCACAATCAAGATACACCTTTGCATCGCTTCTTCCGCGTGAACACTTCACATCAAGAATATCTAATACATGCATTCTGCTGTCATTTAAAGAGCTTAGAGCCTCAGGGATAAGCTCTTGCAAAATCGATTCTGTTCGTTTTACTTTAATTTGGGCAGGTGTCAAAGAGAAACCTTCTCCTCAATTTTAGTAAATGTTTCAATAACATCGCCAACAA
>WFMO01000158.1 GCA_015489055.1 Helicobacteraceae bacterium
GCCCCACGCCCATACCTACTATAAAAAGTATTATTTTTGAACGTACTTCAAAAAGTGCTTTTTTCTTCCCAAACATCATCATAGAAGCTGAGTAAAAGAGCATAAGCATATAGATAAATTTAACAAGATTTTCACTAATAAAGCTGCTACCATATGCACCAAGCGGTGCAAATATAAGCATCGCTGCCGCGATGGGAAAAACAAATCTGTAATCAACTGCTTTTCTCTTGATATTCATAACACTTGATGTAATAGTCGTTGTAGCTCCAGCAAAAAGTCCAACAGCTTTTGCTACAGTAAAGCCTAAGCCTAAAAAACTAAAAATCGGAATAAGCGCAATCCCCGCTCCTGTGCCTCCCATAGAGAAAAGCATAGAGAGCACAACGGTAAGAAGACTATAAAGAATATAATCGTGCATTATGGGATTTTAGGAGGAACGATCTGCTCTGAAAGAAGTGCATAACTTTTGCCGACTCTTGCAAGCGGAGCATAATCAAGAATGAGTTTTTCTTTGTCCGTTATGATATCCTCATCGATATACTGCGCCTTTATCTCCACAACTATAGGAATTGTTTTTGAGTCTTTAAGCTCTATTTCTTGATTAAATTCACAAAAGAAGGCACTTGGGATTCCCTCTACCATAGGTGGAAAATCTGCAAGCATTTCTTGCGTTTTTATACCAAAGAGAGCAGCTTCACTTTCATTTTCACGCAACTCTTTTGAGCTGAAATGCATCTGTTTTAAATGAGCAGCATCCACCATGCAAATAGTGCATTTTTTTGTTTCACGCAGATTTTTTAGCGTATCTTTTTGACTGCCGTCGCTTTTATGCCCGATACTCACCATCATTGTAGCAGGTTCAGAACTAAGCCCCATAAAATAGCTAAAAGGCGCAATATTTAACGTGCCCTGTTTGTTGCGCGTAACGATCCATGCGATAGGACGAGGAATGATGGTCTGTGCCATGAGCTGATACTTTTGTGTGAGAACTTTATCTGCATAATCTACAATCATTTTAAAATCCAACTATATGTTTTATATTGTCTATAAGACTATGTTTTTCTTGAGATAAATCATCTTGATCTTGGCTTTCATCTATTGTTACGCCAGTATAAGCATCATCTGGCATCTCATTTTCAGGAGCACCATCCACATTGACAACGACCAATTCAGGATGGATAAGCTCACGCAGCTTTTTTTGCACAACCATCTTTGTTGTCATTAAACTCATAGAACAACCACCACATGTACCCGTTAGTACAATGTAAACCGTGCCATCTTTTGCACCGCGAAGCTCTATGTCACCGCCGTGAGAATTTACATACTCACTAACTTTTGGAATGTAATTTTGTACCGCTTCATAAATATCTTCATCTGAAAAAATCATAGCTATACCTTCAAGTTAATGTATAAAAATTATAATCATTTATGATTAAAATAACTTTATATTATTGAATTAGAAATAATTTCTTTGTTCTTAAAGTTTAAAACCTTTAATAGCATTTTTTAATGCTTGTACATTTTCTTCAATTGAATTCACATTTTCATTTATCTGAGAAAGGTCATTTACAAGTTTTTCTCCGTCTTTATTTGATTGCTCGATATCTGATACCATAGTAAATGTTGCATCTTTAATGACGGATATGGTAGAGGTTATTTCTGATGTTGCATGCTGACTTCTTTCCGCCAGCTTTCTGACTTCATCGGCAACTACAGCAAAACCACGACCATGCTCACCTGCACGAGCTGCTTCAATTGCTGCATTTAATGCAAGTAAATTTGTCTGATCCGCAATATCTTTAATGAGACCAACCATATTTTCTATCTCATCAGTTGATGACCCCAAAGCCTGTGCCTTTTCAACAAGTTCTGCCTGTGCTATTTGAAATTCATTTACTGCCCATGCAACTGCATTAGTAGCAACCTCTTTTGTTCTAAGCGAATTTTCATTCACCTTATTAGCAGACATTTCTGTTTGAGAAATAATGCTTTGAAGTGTTGTTATTATAGCGTTTATCGGCTCTTCAAGTGTTTTTAACTCTGAGCTTTCCTCTAACTGCATTAACTCAGAAACATCTCTGTCTCGAAGTTTTTCAAGCCGCTGGATAATCGGAGTAGCCTGCTCTTGAAGATATTGTTTTCGTGTCGCAAGCTCTTCACGTCTATCTCTAACTACAACAAATGTTCTATCAAGCATTCCATTTATAAAGACCGGAATGACATAGACAAATACAGGAATAATTTCACCGTTTCTATCTTCCACATTAGCATTGCCATAACCTGCATTTTTCTCTGTCATATCAAACCGTTTAACGATTTTACAAACTTGGCACTCGGCTGGATTACTAGGCCAAAGAACTTTTCCCGCACCACTCACATTTTTTAATTCGTCATCATTCCATTTAACAAGTTTTTTAAAGTCATCATTCCATTCGACAAATTTTCTATCAGGAAGCACTGCAAACATCCCTACGGGATATGTCCTTTTAAATTCTTCCCAATAATACATTTCTCTATTTTTTATTGCAAAAAGTGTTTTGATTTTTTCTTCGATATTATGGCCATTGAGTATATCTCTTTCATTTGCAAAGACAACTATCTTTTCATCTGAAAGCACATTTGCTATTTCCATATCTAAAAAACTAAAATCATATTGTGGTGTAGTATTTGAAAAAAAGCCCATATTCTATCCCTTGCTATCTTATTTGCAACATCTTATCTAGTTTAAGCTTTATACAAAATTTAAAATGTTGAGCGTATAACAGTCAAGCTAAATAACTAATTTAATAATTATTCATTATTACTAGAAAAAAGTGCTTCTAGGGCTTTTATGTTATTGAGATTTTCAATTTTTATAATTTTTTTATTCTCCAAATAGACAACAACGATTTTCTCTTTATCCACTCCTTTTGAGTACGCAGCCAGGAGCGCGTCATTGTTTATGAGCAAAACAGGGAACTTCAGCTTTTTAAGATCGGGAAGTATAAATATCTTTTTTATAAAACTCGGCGCACCACTTATATTAGCTACATACACTGCACGATGTTTTGCTAAAAAGTTTGCAGGCTTTTTCTTCAAAAAATCGTTACAGGCGCGTCCTGTAGATTTAATAAAAGAGAAAAAGACGATCTTGGTGTCTGCCTTAAGCATTTGCCGTTTTTCATTTTGATCACTTAGTTTCATATCGCTCAGGCTTTTTCCGATAACGAGCTTAGCCTCTACATTTTTGCTCACACTACCTTTTAAACTACACCCGGTAAAACTAAATGCTACAATCAAAACTAAAAAAATATTTTTCATATCATCTCCACTTTTTTATTACAAAAATTATGAGATTATAATACCAATCAGATTTATATTATTCTAAGAAAATCAAACAACAGTGAAAAGGTTAAAAGGTCTCAAAAAAACTCGAGAGGGTTAATTTTGACCGTTTAGATTTTAAGGAGCTAAATTACAATGGAGAGTTTCCGTTTTTTTGATTTTTTCAAGCCTCTTTAAAACATCGTCAAGCTCAGCCATTGCATCATCATATTGTGCTTGAACTTTTACTTTTTGTTCTTGAACTTTTGTGATTTGATACTCTAGTTCTTTCATTGGCACAGCACACTGTTTTGCCATAGCATCTTCTTTATCCATCATCCAATCTGCCACGCTTTTTAAAAAATGGTTCATATATAATTCCTTTAATGTAAAATGAGAAAATCCGTTTATAACAGTTAGACGCAAAACAACTCTTAAGATTATTTTAAAGCATCAGATATAATATCCCCGTTATGAGATATTTACAGCAAACAAACACTTTAGCGCTTTTATAATATACCTTGAGTCGGACTATCCAAAAGCTATTGTATCTTATTTAAAGTTATAAAAAAGTATGAAAAAAACTTTTACTCACAACATTACTATACAATTCACAATCGTATAA
>WFMO01000159.1 GCA_015489055.1 Helicobacteraceae bacterium
CCTGCCATAATCATAAACGCAACCCATCCAAGAGTACCATCATGAACGTGTCCTGGAATCCAGTTTGTAAAGTGCGCTATCGCATTTACTGATTTAATAGCTAAAATTGGACCTTCAAGAGTTGAGAACATATAAAATGTAGATGCTAAAACCATAAACTTAATAAGTGGTGAATCTGCAACCTGTTTCCATTCACCCTTCATTGTAAGCAGCATATTTATAGCACTACCCCAAGATGGAAGAATCAATACAATAGAAAACACTGAACCCATCGTCTGTACCCAATCAGGTACGGTTGAAAACAACAAGTGGTGTCCCCCTGCCCACAAATAAACAAACATTAGTCCCCAAAAGGAAAGTAAAGAAAGCTTATATGAGTAAACTGACTGACCTGATTCTTTTGGAAGAAAATAATATATCATGGCAATAATTGGAACAGTAAAAACAAATGCAACGGCATTATGCCCAAACCACCACTGAACCATTGCGCTGTTTGTACCTGAGTACATTGAGATAGACTGCATCCAGCTTCCTATCATGCTCTGACCAGCCGGGTCTGTAGCTAAAATTGTAGGAATTTCAGCATTGTTAAACAGATAAAGCATAGCAACACCCAAAAATGTAGCTATATAGTACCAAACCGATATATACAGTGATCTCTCACGACGAATACCGATAAGACCAAATATACTAATACCCCAAAGTACCCATACTACAGTAACGCCCAAAACCACAGGCCACTGCATCTCCGCATACTCTCTTGATGTTGTCCATCCCATTATGAGCGATGCAATACCAAAAACTACTACGACTAGATAAAGCCAAAACTGAAGCTTTCCTATAAACATCAAAAATTTTGACTCAGCCATAGATACTTTTAGCACTCTTTGCCCGACATAAAACCAAGTGGCAAAAACTCCACTAACTGTAAATCCGTAAATAACCGTATTTGTATGAACCGGACGCAAGCGGCCAAATGCCGTGTATTGTGCGATTGTGTGCCCAAAGATTGTATTTACGCCTGGATAGGCAAGCTCAAAAGCGATCAATACGCCTACGGACATACCAACTATTCCCGTGATTATAGTAGTCCACATAAACATTTTTGCGACAGTATAATCATACTCTAATGGACGATTCTCCATATATAGCCTCCTAAAAAAATTCAAAGTTAAACAATTTGTTTTTTTTATAGCCAATAAGCTCTCTTTATGCATACCAGATACTTGTCAGCTATAACTACAAACTATAAACATTGGTATAATAACCAAACAAATCTGAAAGTTTGTTTATTTATTAATAGTTAATTCATAAAATGGATATTTAATAAAGATTTAAGCTATATGGGAAATTTAGTAACGAGTTAAATAATATGAAAATTAGTTATTTCTGCTGTGCGCCGCACTTTCCTACACCACATTTGCCTGCACCGCATTTATCTGCACCGCATTTCATAACTGCCTCATTGGCTTTTATAACAGATGATTTTGTATAATACCAATAGTCAAACTGAAGATAAGCTTTATACATTGTCCATGTTCCAAAGACAATAATCGTAAGCGCTGCAAGCTGTATCATAAAAGAGCGAAATTTACTTGTTGAAAAGATACTAATCGCAAAAGCAAATGAAAAAAGAGTTGGAATTGTAAATATGCCAAAGATAAACATAACAAGAGCGCCGTAAAGTGCGGAACCCGTAGTGATAGCACTAACTAGCATTGTATAAACGAGTCCGCATGGAAACAGTCCATTTAACATACCAAGAATAAAAAAGCTGCTTTTATTACCGGAATTCATCTGATATGTAAAAATGCGCTTAAACCAGTTATATTTACTAAGAGGTATCTCAATGGAGTTTAAAAACTTTAGCTTACCGGCAAAGGATAAACCCATGATAATCATCAAAATACCCGCAAAGAAAAACATGACAGCTCTAGTAAGCGGATTTATCTGCCATAAAGATCCAAAAAAACCAAACACCGCACCAAGTAGCGTATAAGATGTTACTCTACCAAAATTATATAAAAAATGGTAAAAAGATTGTGTGATTTTTGAATCGCCGGGTTTTACTTTTGCCATAGTGTATGTCATAATAAATCCACCGCACATTCCTATACAGTGACCTATAGAGCCCAAAAGAGCAAAACTTATAATTGCAGTTAGTTCTATACCGTTCATCTAACTTCTTTTTTAGTGAATTCTAGCCTAAGAGTGTTACATTTGTGTTAAATATCTAAAAATCGACTTTATAGGTGCCACTTCACTGTTTATGTCCATCAACCAAAGACCTAAATTCATTAAAAATATATCTACTTTCTTTTGGACCAGGACTTGATTCAGGGTGATGTTGAACTGAAAGAATAGGCTTATTTTTATATCGAAGACCCTCTATGGTTTTATCAAAAAGATTTACATGTGTTATATCGGCTATCTCTACTATCTCGTCAGGTACATTATAATTATGGTTTTGTGCAGTTATCTCAACAACACCTGAGATACTATTTTTAACAGGATGATTTCCGCCATGGTGACCAAATTTTAACTTAAATGTATCATATCCATGTGCAATACTAAGAAGTTGATGACCTAAGCATATTCCAAATATCGGTATATTTGCGTTAGAGAGTTTTGCAATCTCTCTTTGTTCATTTTTAAGCATCAAAGGATCACCAGGTCCATTTGATAAGAACACACCTTTAATCTTGCCATTTTGAAATCTTAAGATTAAATCATCCGCACTAAAATTGTGCGCAATAACTTCCACTTCAAATCCACTGCTTGTTAGTTCATTTAAAATATTTTGTTTAATGCCAAAATCAATTGCGACAATCTTAACTCCGTTTGGCTTAGCATCGGTATATTTAAATTTAACATCGTCATAAACACCATGCTTATGTATGTATGGGGTCTTTGTGCTTACTTCTTCTATATAATCGATCTCTTGGATATGCGCAGAAGACTCAAGCATTCTCTTTAGCGTAGCTTTATCGCTTATAGATGTTGATGCAATCATCATCATGGAACCCTCACTGCGGAGAATCTTTGTCAGATATCTTGTATCTATATCACAGATACCTAAAACATTATATTTTTTTAACATGGATGCAAAAGAATCCTGCGCGCGAAAGTTTGAGTATCTGTCTTGATACTGCCTGAGTATAACACCCTTGCAAAATGCTTTTTGGCTCTCCATATCTTCATCGTTTATACCAACATTACCGATTTCCGGCATAGTAAATGTGATAAACTGTCCTGCATAAGATGGATCTGATGCAATCTCCTGATATCCCGTCATTGAAGTATTAAAAACCAGCTCTCCCACTGATGTTATATCTGCGCCAAAACTTTTAGCTTCTAAAAAAATACCGTTTTCTAAATATAGCCACACGCTCTTCATTAAGCCATACCTCTTTTTTGCAACTCTTCTTTAAACAGCTTTTCATACATTATCTCATAATCATCAGTTCCAGGTATCAAAACACGTTTATATGAAGAAAGCTTGTTGCGTACCTTGTCATCAATCTCATTATTATCTGCTATAAAAGATGTAATGGAGTTGTAAATAATATTTTTTATTCTATTTTCCGCTACATCAAAATGAATCAAATCCTCTTCATACAGTTCATCTAAAATTTTATGAGATATGTCTGAAAAATGCTCTTCATAGTTTAAAATTACATCAAACTCAGGTGCTAATTTCTTTTTAATCATAAAAAAAAGCTGTCTCTCATCTGCTAAATAAAAATCGATTTGCTCCTCATTATCATCAACTATCTCATAAACCTTTTCATCTAACATCATCTCTTGCTTGATGCTGCTTATTAATACTTTTTGTGCCTGGGCAGCAACAGGGTCAAGACCTTTAGTCATAGTTACTATGCCGCTTTTATTTAAATCTATTGATATTTTATTAGAAATGTGCGGTACGATTTTTAGAGAAACTTTCATATATCAAGCCTATTTAGGATTTATTGCACATTTTACACAAATAAAAGTAAAATCCTTATTAGAGAAGAGCTGTTTGAGTGTTATTTTTCTTTTGTTAGCATGATAGTGAGCTGTGAGGCTTTTTGCGGGCTCATCTGTGTAAAGATTTTTCCAATTACCTTTGGATCAAGTTTTCTCAATATGCTTACAGCGACAGTTGCGTTCATGTCAGAGAGCACACCCGCAGCAGCATCTGCTTTCATTTTAGAGTAGGTTTGTGAGATTTTACCCATTACGGTAGATTTGATATCGGCTAGAATTTGTTTATCTTTATTTAACATTTGCGCAACCGCTTTCTCTTTTTGGCTAATCAATTTCAATTTTGCGTCAATATCTCTTTTTTGCACTTGCAACAATGCACTCTTTTTTTTCAATAAACGAGCCGTAGCCGACTTTAGCGCGGATAAAGCTTGCTGCTGCTCATCAATCTGGTCTAAACGTAACAAAAGTTGATTTTTTTTAGCTTGAAATATTTTTGTACAATCGTATGTTGTGTTATTATTTACCCCGTAAGCATAACTAAAAAGTACAACAAACATAATCAAAAATCTCATGTACGCCCTTTAATGTTATATCCGAGCATCGCTATCTCATCCATCTCTTTAGCATCTAAGAACCGTTGCTCTTTTAATATCTTTTTAATCTCTTCAAGCTCAAGATACTTAAATTTTTCATATTCTAATGATGCTTCTTTTAGTTTCTGCCTTGACGTGGCTAAATCGTTTTGTGCATACAAAAGCCAATCTTTTTTTTGCTCAACAACCCTTCGCTGATAATCCAGCACAGCTTTATCTGCTAAAAACTGCTGCATCTTTCCATGTCTTACACATTTACAGTTATTTAAAGACATAACAGCTTCTTTAACAGCTGCAACTGCTAATTTTACCGCGGTATTTGTTTGCTCAAACACAAGTTCACACTTTTGTAGCTGATTTTTTTTAATTTTAACCAAAGATGTGAAACGTGTTTTCATCTATATTACAGCCTTATAGTGTCATTTCTATCCGGCGATGTTGACACCATGCCTATCTTCGTCTGTGTAATATTTTCTATAAATTCAAGATATCTTCTAGCTTCTTTTGGAAGCTCATCGAGGCTTCTTGCTCCCATGGACTGCTTCCAGCCTTTTAAAGTCTTATATATAGGTTTAACGCGGTCTAAATCTAACGGCATATAATCTATCGTTTCTCCATCTATCTCATAAGCCGTACAAACTTTTATCTCATCAAACCCGTCTAAAACATCAAGTTTCATAACACTTAGCGTATCACATCCGTTTAAACGGCTTGCATATTTGCAAGCTACTGCATCAAACCAACCGCATCTCCTGGGCCTACCCGTCGTTGTTCCAAATTCATGCCCGTTTTCTCGTAGTTTATCGCCGTAACTTGTAAAATCTTCTGTTGGAAAAGGTCCATTGCCTACTCTTGTGCAATAAGCTTTTACTATGCCTGTGATATGTCCTATATCTTTAGGGTTAATGCCCAAGCCAATACATGCGCCGGCACTAATAGTAGAAGATGATGTTACATACGGATATGTTCCGTGGTCGATATCAAGCATTGTGCCCTGTGCGCCCTCTAGCAGTATTTTTTTACCATTGTCTAAAAAAGTCCATATCATATGGGTTGTATTGGCGATAAACGGCAAAAGTTTATCTGCATAGCCTTGCAATTCGCTTTTTAAAGACTCTTTAGATTGCAACTCTATTCCAAGAGCATCAAAAACAGGTTTATTTTGTTTAAAATAGATTAAAATCTTTTCAACCAAAACATCAATATCTCTTAACTCTCCAATTCTAAATCCTGAACGGGCAATTTTTTCGCTGTAAGCAGGACCTATGCCTCTTCCTGTAGTGCCTATGGCTTTATCGCCTAACAACTTCTCTTTTGCTTTGTCAATAGCGATATGAAAACCAAGAATCATATGAGCGCTTTGACTTATAAACAGACGTCCTTCAAGACTATCAAACTGCCCCATCTCTTTGATCAAAGCCTCAGGCGATACAACCACTCCGTTACCTATAATATTTACTGCTTTTTTATTTAAAATACCTGAAGGTATCAGATGGAGCGCTAATGTTTTTGAATCTACCACAATAGTATGTCCGGCATTGTGCCCACCCTGGTATCTTGCTACAACATCATATTTTTGGGCTAAAAGGTCAACAATTTTACCTTTTCCTTCATCTCCCCACTGTATTCCGACAATTAAATCTGCTTTCATGTTATTTATCAATCCTTAGTTAAAGTTTGTATCAGCGTGTCTGTATAAATCGCATAGCCTACCGAAATAAGCCCATTGTTTTTATATCTGCCGCCGCTTGCAAATAGATGGTTTTTATCAATCATTCTAAAATAAAGTTCATCATAATAAAGCATTTTAGAGTAGTAAAGAGGCGACAATGTTACATTGTTACATGTAAGTCCGCTACAGAGATCTTTCATTTTGACAAGTTCTATTTTTATATTATCAGGAACAATATCTAAAATTGCGTCAAGCTCATCAATATTTTGAAGATAAACAAGCTGTTTAAGCCATGCGATGTCCAGAGCTAAAAATTTTTCAATATTTATATGTCTAAAATCATCTAAAGTCAAATCAAACATTTTAGTCAAGATAACTGGTATTTGCATATTTGATATCTGTACAAGTGGATTTAGCCCCAAAGCATTCATAATCTCAACGGCACTCTCCATGACTGATGGCAGTGAGCTTTGCCCTATAAACTCAGCGCCTACTTGATACTGTTCAGTAGAGGGATACTTAAATATAGGTTGAATATAAAACCATTTTTTATGTGAGGTGTTACGTCCAAGGCGCTTATCTATTATGCGCACAACATCTATCGTTGAATCTGCACGAAGAGTCATATTGTGATTCATTGTATCATTTACGCGTATCAGCTCTCTATCGTCAAGTATGCTTTGATGCTGATGATAAGAAAACAAAGGTGTTACAATCTCCTCAAAACCATTATCATAAAGTATCTCAGCGGCAATACGTTCTATTTTTCTTTTTTGTTTGGCTGAAGATAAAAAATACAGTTTGCTGTTATCTGGAATCTCATGTTCAAAAATCATCTACTCTTCAACCTTGTTTAACTCAAAAAATTCTATGTTAAATATACGGCTTGCGGTCGCGTTATATTCCCTTCGGCCAAGCTTGTCAAGTGCCAGTTCAATACAGTTTACAACCCACGCAGCTTCATACACATCTATTAAGCCCATCTGGTTAATTCGAAAAATTTCACCTTTTAAATGGTCTTGTCCACCTGCTATATTGATTTGAAAATCTTCTTTTAATATTTTTCTTATATCTTCTGCATTTTTATCATAAATCGTAGTCATAGCTTTTGCTGCACGCACAGGATAAATCTTCAGACCAATCGCTTCGAGCGCTTTAGTGTTTGCGGCAGCTCTTAAAGACGTATCGTGATACAATTTATCCAGACCGCCATCTTTTTTAATACATGTAAGCATTGATTCAAGCCCTATGATTAAAGTAGTGGCGGCTGTGTAGGCGGTCGTATTTTTACGCTGTTTCTTTATCTCAGATGCAAGATTAAAATAATATCCCTTTCCATCGGCAATCTTTAAAACGGCAGCATCACTAAGTCCTAACACAGCAAGGCCGGGAGGCAGCATCAAAGCTTTTTGACTACCTGCAATCAGGCAGTCTATATTTGTAATGTCTATCGGTTCAACACCAACGGCAGTTATGCCGTCTGCTATAATCATTATCTCTTTATTGATCTTTTTAACGGCAGACGCAATCTCTTCGACGTAATGACGCAATCCTCCTGCCGATTCACAAACCTGAATGGCTATAGCATCAATATCAGCATCACTCTTAACAGCTTGCACTACCTCATCCACTGATGCCGGCGTATCCCAAGGATTTTTTATCTCAACATTAGAAATATCGTACGCTTTTGCAATTTTGCCAAAGCGCTCGCCAAATTTACCGGAATTGATGCTTAGAAGCTTTTTATTGCATAAATTGGTAACGGCAGCCTCCATAGCTCCGGTACCGGTAGATGCAAGCATAACAACTTCATTCATACCCAAAAGTTCAAATAAAAGTTCTCTGCTATGTTTGAAAACGGCCTCAAATTCAGGTGTTCTGTGATGCAGAGTCTCTTGCGACATAGCATCTCTGACACTTTGCGGCACTGGCGTGGGTCCGGGTGTAAAAAGTAACATAATCTTATCCTGTTGACATATTATTTTGCACAAAACAAAGATACAAAACAAAAGTTCTTATAAAATTTTTAATTATGAATTATAAC
>WFMO01000160.1 GCA_015489055.1 Helicobacteraceae bacterium
AAATACCACGAAGCTGTATCTCAAATAAACAATCCTTTCAAATATGCCTCAGAAATGATAAAACGCCCTACTCGTAAAAATAGAAGTTTTTATGAACATACTCAAAATGGTTTAGTGCAAAAAAGCTCTTTTAAAATCAAAGAGTTTGACAAAGGTATACGTATACTTTCCAAAGAACAAATTGAAACTATACTGGATGCTACGATACTTCAAAGAGATAGATTATTATTTGAATTATTACTCTTAACTGGTATTCGTATAGGTGAAGCACTGAGTCTAGAGATCGATGCAATTGGTATAACACACATTGCATCAGACGTGCAAGAATTAAAAATGACACCAAATAGCCAAGACTATAGAGAAGGAAGTAGCAGAAGACAGCAAAAAATGGGAATCCGCGATCTGTTTATTCCCACACAACTTATGCAAAAACTAAATGACTACTATGAAAATACCTGGCTACCTATCTATGAAACAAAGCAGATGGAACATAATTATCTTTTTATATCAGAATTTCATGGAACACTTGGTAATCCACTAAGTTATCAAGCAGTATGGGAGCGCTGTCGAAAAATAGGCAAAAAGACCGGTATCTATTTTTCTCCACATGATTTTAGACATACATTTGCAACTACACTCGCACGTAATAAGATAGGTATAGAGAGATTACGCAAACTTTTAGGTCATACACATATCTCTTCGACAGATGTTTATATCCAGATTGCAAAAAAAGAAGATATCGTTCAAGAACTTGTACCTTTTTATCAAGTATATGGTGTAGATATTTAATGCAGCCTTTTACATTTATCGTCGGTAATAGAGAATAATCAATGAGATTATGTAAAATAAATAAGGAGAATGAAAATGGCAAAGGGTGATGCACTAAAAAAGTTCAAAGCTGAACAAAAAGAGAAAACACGGCAACTACTGCAAAAAATTATTCAAGATTTACGGGTGGCAGGAGAAAAAGTAAGTGTATCTAAAGTAGCGACTCTCGCTAGATTAAGTAGAGCAAATATCTATGCCAACTATAAAGAGTTATTTGATGAAATTACGCCAATTGAGGATAAAGCTCATTATAAAGAGCTTCGTGAGGTTTTAAAAGAAAAAGAAAGCACTCTTCATACTCTGCGTCAAGAAAACAGCTTGCTCAAAAAGGCTAATCTCAAGTTGATGGATGAACTGGTTGCCATGAAAATTCTACTGGAAAATTGTAATAAGTTGACTTGAATGTATCTTTTAGAATACAATACAAACTAAGTCTGATATTAAACAGGCCCCAAGATTTTCTAGATGGCTTACAAAATTAAAAAATTTACAGGGTGGAGCGAATACGTAAAGGAAATTTTGGGGATTATAAATCTCTTGGTGATAATGTTGCTGAGTCGTGTATTACCAAAGGTCCTGGTTATAGAGTTTACTACACTATAAAAGAGAATGAAATTATTATTCTTTTGGTAGGTGGTGATAAATCTTCACAACAAAAAGATATACAAACAGCTAAAAGTATGGCAAAGGAGTATGACAATGAGTAAAGAGCTAACAACATTTGATATTACACAATATCTTGATAGTTCCGAAGCTATCACAGAGTATCTTTCTCAAGTATTGGAAGATGAAGACTCTGATAAATTTTTAGAAACTTTAGGGCATATCGCAAAAGCAAAAGGTATGAGTCAAATTGCCAAAGACACTGGACTAGGTAGAGAAAGTCTTTATAAGACGTTTTCGCCAGGTGCTAAACCAAGATTTGAGACGGTTATGAAAGTTATGAATACATTTGGAGTAAAACTACAGGCATCTTCATAATTTTATTTAGTTGACAATAATTACTTTATAGAAGTTATGTTATTTAACATAAACAGGACAAGCAATACAATCAGCAATAAAATATATTATTTTTAATGATATTTCCAAAAGCATCCCTATATTAAAGGATATTTATGCCTATGCAATTAGCATAAATATCCGCAATTATGATATACTTCTATACTATTAGGAGTCAATCATGTACATTACACCTGTACTACCAATAGATATTAAAGGCAATATGAATGATGAACTGCTTTGTTTAGCAGAGCAGGTTTGTATTAAAAGTGCTACTTTAACCGGAAATCATAATCATATAGTACTAAAAAGTATAAAAGATCTCCTTAGAACAACCAATAGCTACTACTCAAATAAAATTGAATCTGAGGGTACCCATCCTATAGATATAGAAAATGCTATGAAAAAGAACTTTTTAACAGATGCTAAAAAAAGAAAATTACAGTTTCTCTCTTTAGCATATATAGAAGCTCAAAAGCAGTTTGAAAACATTGCTACAATTGAGACGAACATTTTTACAAAAGATTTTATCCAGTCAATTCATAAAACATTTTACTCTCAAGAGGGAATGGAAGCATTTTTGACGATTAAACAAGGGAAACTGAGTGTTGTAATGCAGCCAGGAAAATTTAGAACACAGGATGTTTATGTTGGCGATCATACAGCTCCTAAGTATTCTCTTGTTAATACTATAATCAATGAATTTGAAGATCAGTATAAGTCAATATATAATGCTCAAACTCAAGCTAAAAAACTTTTATATCTTTTAAGCTCACACCATAGACTCACTTGGGTACACCCTTTTTTAGATGGTAATGGAAGAGTATCACGACTATTTTTAGATGCAGGGTTTTTCAATTTGAAAATAGAAGGGTATGGCTTATGGAATATTGCAAGAGGCTTGGCAAGAAACTCTCAAGAGTATCAAAAGCACCTCTCCCTTGCTGATATGCCCCAACAAGGTGCAACAGACGGAAGAGGGCCTTTATCTTTACGTGGATTACAGTATTATCTAAAATATATGCTCTCTACTGCTTTGGATCAAATCGATTTTATGAATAAAAATCTACAGCTATCCTCTTTAGCGAATAGAATCGATAAATTCGTTGTGTTAGCAAATAATGGTATGATAGACACGGAACCTTTCCCAAAATATACGTCACTTCTTTTAAAAGAATTATTGATAAAAGGAGAAATTACCAGAGGTGAAGTAAAAAATATAATTCATAAAAGCGATAGAACGGCAACATCACTCATTAAAACGCTTACGGATAGAGATTATATAGAATCTGATACCCCTAAAAGTGCTATTAGAATAAAATTCAATGCAAAATTTGCATCTTATTTGATGCCTAACCTTATTCCTGAGCAAGCATAATTTTATTTCGTTGACAATAATTACTTTACATAACTTATGTTAATCATTTTATAGATAGTAAATATAATTAATTTGTATTTACTATCATATATTAAACATATATGTGTTATACTGTCTTTATGAATACAGTTCAATTACAAAAAAGTATACCTACTACTGTCTTTACACATGATCAACTCTATACTAAATTAGCAGCTCATGTAAATAATATCAATGCAAAAATCAGTTATATGGTTAAGAAAGGTGATCTCATTCGTATAAAACAAGGTATTTATATTTTTGGAGAAGATTATAGGAGAATTCCTATCGATCTACTGTCTGTAGCAAATATACTTTATGCACCCTCTTATGTTTCATTTGACTATGCACTCTCTTATCATGGTCTGATACCAGAAAGGGTTTATGAGATTACTTCTGCAACTTTACGGGCTAAAAAACTATATGAGACTCCTATAGGACGTTTTAGTTATAAGCCTATTCCACTTAAAGCTTATGCATTAGGTATTGATTGGTTTTATGATGAAAACAGTGGTGGTAAATTGATTGCAACTCCTGAAAAAGCACTATGTGATAAGATTCGTTACGATAGAGGTATTGGACGTCTCTCTCAAGAGAAAGCAGTAGATTATCTTGAGCATGATCTTCGTATAGAGTGGGATATGTTAAGTAAACTTGATGTTGCACTCATTCATACTATTGCTGATGCTTATAAATCAAATACTT
>WFMO01000161.1 GCA_015489055.1 Helicobacteraceae bacterium
AGTATTTTCTATAGTTGTCATGCCAAGACCTAAATATCTTTCGCCGAGAAAGTAAACCAATATGATTAATATTACGCCTCCTGAAAATGCTTTTATATATTGGTTTATTTTGATTTTTTTTACAACCTTTCCAGTTCCTTCTAAAATGGTGACCAATATATCAGATACAAGTCCAAAAAATAAACCAGCCACTATCACTTCTAGTATTAACGGCAGGTTGAGAGAAACACTTTGAAAAATATGCATAGTATAATATGTATATGTTACACCTAATAGCTGTGATGTGGTGTATGCCGTAAAACCAGCTATAAACGATGGAAGCAATACATCATACATAATAACGCCGACGGTGAGCACCTCTATGCCAAAAATAGCACCTGCTATAGGTGTGCCAAAGACAGTAGCAAAACCGGCACTGATACCACAAATGACAAGTATTTTTCTGTCCTTTTTTGAAAATGATAACATTCTAGCAAGAATAGATGCCGTGCCCGCACCTATTTGTGCTCCTGGCCCCTCTTTTCCGACTGAACCTCCGGCAAATATGGTTATAAGAGTCGCTATGACTTTTACGGGGATAACTGCAACATTTATGATAGCATCATTTTTATGGACTGATTCGATAACTTTTTCTGTCCCATGACCCTCTGCATTGGGTGCAAAAGTTTTAATAATCCAAACACTCAGCATAAAAGCAAACGGTAGTAGATAATAATAATGAAACGGTAGCCAATGCCTGGCATGATCTCCTGCGTGAATTGTTAGTAAAAATAGTGCAACAACCGCTCCGATAACTATGCCAATAAGAGCTGAGAGTATTATCCACTTAGAAACACTCAGAAAAATTGCTGTTTGTTCTGTAGTGTGATTTTTTATTCTTTTTATCATATATTTTTGCTCCTTGCTTCATCTATTGTGTAATTATATACCTTAAAATAATAAATGTAGTCATAATCTGTAAATTCTTTTTCAATACATCTACTATTTGATCAAAGTGGGTAGATCTTGGACAATGTAAAATTACAAAAATTAACTTTTTTATTATCTATTAATTTTTATCTAATACCAAATCAAAATAAATGGCATATTTAAAATATGGTATGATATTGTATTTGATAGTTTAAGGAGAGTTTATGGTGGTACATATGGTAATGTTTAAATTTTTAGATAAAAATAAACAGCAAAACATATTGGAAACAAAAAATAAATTAGAGTCTTTGAAAAAAGATATTGATACTATTGTGGATTTAGACGCAGGAATTGATATCAATAGAGGCTCACGAGCATATGATATGGGTTTGATTGTGACTTTCAAAACAGAAGATGACCTAAAACAATATGCTACGCATCCTAAACATTTAGAAGTTTTAGAGTTTATACGCAATGTAACGGAGCAGTCTGTTGTAGTGGACTATACAAAATAACTCTAATGTTTTACTGTTATTTAAGTAAATTGGAGATAAAATTGTTCTTGTAACAAATAATAAAAAAAATAAGGATAGATTATGACTGAATCAATTAGTGAAAGAATAGCGGCAATTATCGCTCATGATATTAAAAAAGAGGGTTTGCTTGGAAATATTGATGTACATAAAACACGAGAATTGATACGAGATGCCGGCGCACTTTTTATAGATGTAAGACCTCCAAAAAGAGTTGAAGGTGAAAATGCGCAAGAAGCTGGTATAAAAAATGCAATATATGCCCCATATCCGGATTTTGCCGATTATATAGATGAGTTACCAAAAGATAAAACAACGCCTATTGTAACAGGGTGTCTTAAAGGTTGGTTCGCTAATCGCGTAATGGGATATTTGGAGCTTATGGGATATACTAATGTTTATGTGCTTGATTGTCCTGTTGATATGTTGATTGAAGTGCATCATAGTCATACAGAAAAATAGACTCAGACAATAGTTGTTTGATTGTTTATCTGCTCAAGTTTTTCTTCAATATTAAGTAGTTCCTCAACTTTTTGCTCATAAATATCTTGTAATTCTTGCAGCTCATCCGCAAGAATTACGATTCCTATGTCTTCATAACATTGAGGGTCGGTTAAACATCGTGATTTATCATCAATGAGTTTTTCCAATTCATCAATCTCTAAGGGTAGTTTTTCCAATGCTATCTTTTCTTTAAAAGTTAGTTTTAGCGGTTTAGGGGTAGCAGCCCTTGTTATTTTTTCTTTATGGATGGTTTGCATATTGCAAAGTTCTTGAAGCTCTTTTTGGACTTGTAGATATTGGGTATATGGTTGATAACTCTCTTGGATATCTCCGTTGCCTTTAAAAATAAGTAGTTTTTTAGCAATCTTATCTACAAAATATCTATCGTGACTGACTATAATAACCGCTCCTTGAAAATGAGTGAGTTGTTCTTCTAATATGTTGATTGTAGGAATATCTAGGTCATTGGTAGGTTCATCAAGTATTAAAATATCAACTTTTTTTGTAAAAAGTAAAGCAAGTGCCACACGATTTTTTTCGCCACCACTTAAAATTCCTATTTTTTTGTCTAAAAACTCTCTTGGAAAGAGAAAATTTTTCAGATATCCATAAACATGCATATTTTTGCCCCAAACATCTACTCTATCACCACCATTAGGGCAAAAAGTCTCTAAAAGATCTTTATCATCATCGAGCATTTCTCTGTGTTGATCAAAATAACCGATTGTAAAATCTCCACACTTTATTGTACCTTTAGTAGGAGAGATGCGACCTAGTAGAGCTTTTAATAGTGTGGATTTACCGCTACCGTTTGGACCCACTATGGCTATTACATCTTTTTGTAATATTCGCGCGTTAAAATTATCGACAAGCAGTTTATCACCTAAAGATATTTGCAGATCTTCTATCTCAAAGAGCATTTTTTGTTTATTGATGCTTTTATCACGATTGAAATGTTTGCTTTCTCGTTCAAGCTCTACGCTCATTTTTCTAATCTTTGCTGGATTTATTTTAGCATCTTGACGCAACTGCATCAGTCGTGCTTTTCTGCCTTCATTTCTTTTGAGTCTGGCTCTAACACCTCTGCTGTACCATTCGTTCTCGGCTCTGACGAGACGCAAAAGATTGTCATGTTGCTTTTGCATGGTTCGTAGAATTTCTTCTTTTTGCACCAAATAACTGCTATATCCGCCGGTAAACTCTTTTAGTTTGCAATCTTCTATCTCTATGCTTTTGGTAGCTATATTGTCAATAAAATATCTATCATGAGATATTAAAATAAGAGTAAATTTCTCTTTTAAAAGCAGATTTTCCAAAAATTCTACCATATAAACATCAAGATGATTTGTAGGTTCATCAAGTAAAAGCACATCAGGTTTTTGTAGAAGCAATGAAGCCAGCGCCACGCGCCTTTGTTCTCCTCCGCTAAGAAGCAAAACGGGTTTATCTTCATATTCTTGGAGTTTAAAATTTTCTATA
Source organism: Helicobacteraceae bacterium (assembly GCA_015489055.1). Classification (GTDB taxonomy): domain Bacteria; phylum Campylobacterota; class Campylobacteria; order Campylobacterales; family Sulfurimonadaceae; genus Hydrocurvibacter. The sequence goes on from WFMO01000161.1 coordinate 3,426, forward strand.
ACTCTGCAAATTTTATCATCAAGATTCCATGCGCGGTGATGATCTAGCAGATGGGCAAGTTTTGCATGCTCATCTAGTAAAGCAGAGTTATTAAAGTCATCTGCAAGCAAAATTGATAATTTGTCATAACGTTTTTTTGCATCGATTAATTCTTTCAACCCATCTTTGATGGCGTCTTTAACGCTTTGACCATTTTTGAAATTTGGACGCTGTGAGAGCATTTTTATTTGAAGATTTTGTTTTGTTAGTCTTTCTCCTGTATCTGGTTGTAATGATCCGTCGATGATTTTCATAAGCGTTGATTTGCCGCTACCGTTTTTTCCTATAATGACAATTCTCTCACCCTCATCTATGTGAAAATTGATATTTTCTAAAATTTTTTGAGCTTCATAATGTTTGGATATTTGTTGTAAGTCTATTAATGCCATTGTTATTCTTTATGTTGTTGGTTTACAGAGATATTGTTGAGTGAACCAAGACGCTATTTGTGCATCTGAATACCCATGTTCTTGTTGATTGATTGGTATAGAGCTTTGACGCAACTTAGAGCGTACGATACCCATTACAACGAAACTGAGCATTAGCACGACAAGCGCGATAAAATAATTATACAGATACCAGCTAAGCACAGCCGCAACAGTACTAAAAAACTGTAAAAATAATCTAACGCACCATGACAATATCAGACATTTGTAGCTTTTATGTATCGGTGTGGTTTTGATTTCGTCTATGTCAATTTTATTTTCATTTATGTACATGTGCTATGCCTATATCTATTTGTTTGCTACTTAAAGTGTGATATTAACGCAAAAGATTTAAGTTAAAAAATTGTTTTTTTGTTATGATTATAGCATAAAATATGCGTTTGTTTATAAAGCATATAAATAAAGGAGAGTGTAAAGATGTCAGAACCAAGACTGGAAGATATCGGGGATTATGATAAGTTAACGGGCGAAAAAAAACGTATCGTTTGGATTGTTATTGCAGTGGGGTTGGCTATAGGCTTGGTGTTTACTATTGCAGATAGTTATTATGGCACGGCAAACAATATGCCTCAGCATGATAATACAACTAAAATTTTACAAAACAAATAGATAAGGCCGGTTTAATGCTCACAGCTATTATTGTTGTTTACTCCCTGTATTTTCTTGTAAATCTGTATGTAAGCACGATGCAGATAGGTTTTATCACTCAGGCAAAAAATAAAAAGCCCGTTTTGTTGGATGCCCCAGCGTTTGTAAAGGCGGCTAGGTATGCAATACAAAAAGAGCGTATTTCTATGGCAAAGTCATTTGTAGATTATATCGTTGTTTTAGCATGGATAACAGGCGGTATATCTTACCTTCATAGTGTGATTTTTTTGCAAAATGAAGCCCTGCGTAGTGTAGTGATAGTTTTGGCTTTTGTGTTTGTTAACGGTGTGATTTTTTTACCTTTTAGCATATATGAAAAGTTTGTATTAGACCAAAAATTTGGTTTTAATAATTCTACAGTAGCGCAATATATTAAAGACCTTGCTGTTACTACTATCTTAACCGCTGTAATTGGCGGCTTTGTTGTATGGGGTGTTTATTTAATTATATCGTCATTTTCATTTTGGTGGCTATATAGTTTTGCATTTATATTTGCGATTATTATTTTGATAAATATCTTTTTTCCTACAATCAGAGCTTTATTTTTTGATAAACTATCTGCTTTGGATGATAAAGAATTAGCAGATGAAATCGCCGCTTTGATGGATAAGACCGGTTTTGTTAGCAGCGGAGTTTTCATTAGTGATGCAAGCAAGCGTGATTCGCGCCTCAATGCCTATTTTGGAGGTTTAGGTAAAACAAAAAGAGTGGTTTTGTTTGATACTCTTTTAGATAAGTTAAC
>WFMO01000162.1 GCA_015489055.1 Helicobacteraceae bacterium
ATCACTTCTTTGGTTCCAACATTAACCGCGTCATTAAGAGATAGCTTGCCTTCATTTATATGCCGTTCTATATTTTCTAAAACAACAACCGCGTCATCAGTGAGCATCCCCAGTGAAAGTATGATAGCGGTATAGATAACGATATTTAGCTCTCCTCCGGTTAGCCAGATGATAGCAATAACTGAGAAAAAAACCATCGGAATAGATAAACCGGCAGCGACAATTGCGCGAAAATTACCCAAAAAGAGCAAAATAACTATAAGCGTATAGATGATAGCATCTCTTAATGCGCCTAGCATATTGTTATTTGATTGTAAGATAAGATTACGCTGAGTATCGCTGATTGTAAAATTGATATTTGGATATCTCAGCTCAAGCTTTTTCATAGCAGCTCTTGCGGCATTACTGACAGCTAAAACATTTCCATGAGGCACTCTCTCAATAGCTAAAGCGATAGACTGCTTACCATTACCTATATATCCGCTTGTTCGTTTTTGATACGACCAGCTGACTTTTGCTATATCTTGAAGCTGGACATTTGGTAAAACATTTAAAAGTTTGAGTTTTTGGATATTGTCTTTTTCACCATAAAAAGTGATGGTATAAAAGCTGTTTTTACCCTTTACGAACCCAATCGGAGTATTATGATTTAATGTTCTGATTGCTTTTGCAATAGTTTCAAAATTAATTCCGTATTTTTTTGCTTTAAATGGATTTACCTCAATATTTACAGAACTCTGATAACCGCCAAACACTTCAACATCCCCAATAGCTTTGATATTTAAGAGATACGGTTTTATAAAACTGTCTGAAATTTTACGAATTTGTGCTAAATTGATATTTTTATTTTTTGGGCTAAGTGCCATAATATCAACAGGTAGTGTAAAATCACCAACAGTGTAAACAGCAGGATTGGAACTAACAGGCAATTTTGATTTCACGATAGCAAGCGCATTAGACACATCAACAGCAGCGGCATTTAAACTTTTTTTGTAGCTAAAGTCTATCTTTACGATAGAAAAACCTGCCATATTTACCGAACTAATGTCTGTTACGTCTGAGAGGCGTGCCACCTCATTTTCTATAGGTTTGGAGATTGTATTTGCGGCAACTTGCGCAGTTGTTCCAGGCGCTTTGGTTACTACTACAATCTCAGGAGGATTGGCATCAGGAAAGAGGTTTTTAGGCAGCTCGATAAGACCCATAACTCCTATAACAAAAAAAGCGGCGATGATAACATACAGTAGATAAGGCCTTTTATGAAAAAAATCATACATTCCCTACTCCTTTATGCGCAAAGCAAAACCGCTTGTTAGTTTAAGTAGCACATCAGGCTTGGCAGCTACTATGGGTTTGCCAATAGGTACATTTAATGCCACTACACCCTCTTGTGCATCTTGAATAATCTTGATTTTATGGATATCTGCTTGATTTTTATGAATCACTAAGACATAATTCTCTTTATTGTTATTTAATATCGTATCAAAAGGCAAAAATACTCCTTTTCCGTCAAACACGACCACGCTTGCCTGTACTTTGTCACCGGTTGCGAGATTTTTTTGCGGTATATATATTTTATACTCAGACAAACCGTTGTATGTTGCCGATAGTGGCACCGCAGGGTATGTTTTGCCTTTAAAAACTACACCTTTAACCGGTACGTCGCCAGGTACTCTGAGCAGTAGATAAAATCCGCTATCTGCGCTAATAGCAAGCACTGGATGACCAGGCATACCAACTGCACCTTTATTGAAATACACATGAGATACCACACCATTTACCGGAGATTTGATTACCGCGTAAGTAAGGTTATTTTCAAGAAGGGCTTTTTGCTCTTTAAGAGATGTTATTTTTGAATCAAGCGCGGCAATAGACGTTACCTCTTTATCAAATTGCTCAATTGAAGCACCCTTTACATGTAAAAGCTCAGCTGTGCGTTTGTGTGTTGCTTTTAGATTTTTTAACGCTACATACGAAGCGTCAAGACTTTGATTTAGTGATGCTATTTTACTTTTTATGCTAGTTATATCAAGCCTTGCTACAACCTCGCCTTTATGCACTCTTTGTCCGCTTAATTTTACGCTTAAAATCCTAGCGGGTATTATCGGAGACAGTGCTACATTTTTATCATTTTGCACTATGGTAATAGCCGGCAATGTTAATTTTACCTTTGATATTTTAGGCGTGTACGACTTCACCACTACCGGATATATCTTCGCAACAGGAACCCTAGCAGCTCGCTGCTTAGCTCTTTTTATTGCCGTTACAGCAGCAAATGCCACAATAATCGCGATTGCCAGTACTATAATAACTTTTACACCTGTTTTCATTTTATAATCTCCTCAATATTATTTGCATAAATAACCGCCAACTGCATAACAGTCTCTACTATTTTTGTTTTTGTCTGATAAAACGCGGCTTTAGCCGCTACGACGTTATTTTCATATTTTAAAAAATCAATTACCGGCATTCTTCCGTTTAGATAGCTGACTTTTGCTATTTTTAATAATTCTTCTTTGTTTTTGATATTGTTTTTATCAAGAGTAAGTGATTGTTTAAGTAAAGGCAGTGACGACTTTAGCATCTTTGCCTTTG
>WFMO01000163.1 GCA_015489055.1 Helicobacteraceae bacterium
CGTTATTTATGCAAAAACGAGTTAGTGATATCTTTTCTCTTTTACGAGAATTGTATGTTAAAAAGGCTGAGTTAGGAGATATATTAAACGCTAAAACAGGCTTTACAAATAGTTATGCCGTAAAAGCTTTTAATGCTTTTTTGGCAATTAAAAAAATGGTTTTAGAGTGTAGTAGCGCATCAGCAACTGTTAAAAATTCTGTCAATGCTCAAACATTTGAAGAATTGCTTATGAAGAGATGGATATATAGAGATACATTAAATTATTCAACATTTAAAAAATGTTATCAACCTTTGATGGATGAATACTTAAGTATTGTTCAAGATAATGTAGTGCGGCATATGCGCATGAGAGAACAATACTTTTTGTCGTCACTGTATGCTCTTTTGCAGACTTTTACCCAAAGCAAGCAAAAGTTAGCAAAGGATTCTTTAGAGATAAGCTTTGATGATGTGTCTGTATTTGCATATGAATTGCTAAATTCAAGAATAGACAGCGATTTTCTATATTTTAGACTGGATGCTAAAATAGATCATATCCTACTAGATGAGTTTCAAGATACCAGCATCTTACAGTATAAAATTTTACGACCTCTTATAAAAGAGATAGTCTCAGGCAGTGGAACGCATGAAAATGGTTCTTTTTTCTTTGTGGGTGATACCAAGCAGTCTATTTATCGCTTTAGAGGAGGGGTTAGCGAGCTTTTTGATTATGTCTGCAGAGAAAACCATATCACAAAAGAGAGCTTGAGTGTTAACTATAGATCTAAAAACAAGATTGTATCATTTGTAAACAGCGTGTTTGAAAGCAAGATTGTAAATTATGTACCGCAGCACTCTTTTAATGCCGAGGACGATGGTTATGTTGAGGTGGTTGAGGGTGTGGAGTTGCTTGATGACCTATATGTAAAAGTACAGATGCTTATAGATTTAGGCGCCAATTTAAATGATATTGCAGTATTGTGTGCTACAAATGATGATGGTGTTCAAATTGCAAGAATGTTTGAACAGCATAACATTGACGTGGTAACACAAACTACATCAAAACTAATCAATCAACCTATCGTGCAGGCAGTTGTACAGTATCTGCATTATCAGTATTTTAAAGAGGATATTTATCGTTACAATTTTTTTGCACTCACACATCAAAAGGTGCAAAAGCTTGACTTTGTTGATTTGCAAAATCTATCACTTTTGCGAATAGTCGATGATCTGATTGCCAAATTTCATCTTTTTGACGGCACACAAAATCTTTTAAGTTTTTTGGAAATATTGGGCAAATATAAAGATGTCGAAGAGTTTTTATTTACATACATGCAAGATGACACAGCAGCACCGGCATCATCATTAGAGGGTATCAGAGTTCTCACTGTGCATAAATCCAAAGGACTGGAGTTTGAGCATGTTATAGTCATAGACAGGTTTAAAAGGCCGCCGGCCTCAAGAAATGTTGTGATTTATGAATATAACGGCATAACGCTTGAAAATATTTATCTAAGAAGTAAAGGACGTGAGCAGATAGATAAAGCTTATGATAAAGCATTGCAAAAAGATAAAGAGCTAGCAGTTAGAGACAAGATTAATGCTTTGTATGTTGCCTTTACTAGAGCAAAACAAAATCTATTTGTTTTAAAAAAAGATGAAAATAGTATATTTGAAGTTTTAGACTTGCAAACAATCAAACACGGCACTCTACATGTAAAGCATGAGAATTTGTATGCCAAAGAAAAAGAGACGTTGGATTATAAAAGCCTAAGATATGGTCTTCAAACAGATGTGCTCTCTCAAGCTAAAGAGAAAGAGGATGACTTGCAGGCCATTTATTTTGGTTTGGCAATGCATTATTGTCTTGAGATGATGCTTTCATTTGAGATTAAAGCTATCGGTCCTGCTTTTTATGCTATGCAAAATAAATACGGTTTTATTTTGAACAATCACGAGCTTGAAGATATCAAAAGCCGCATACAAATGCTTGTATCCTCAGAGAAGTTTTTATCACTTGTCAGGGGAAATTGTTTTAAAGAGCAAGGTATGATAATAGGAAAGGAGCTTCGATATATGGATCTGCTGGTTCAAAAAAATGATGGCAGCTTTATAGTTATTGATTATAAAAGCTCAAATGGTATATCCCCATCTCATATTTCTCAGGTGCGCGGATATATCGGCGCTGTTAATCAGATAACATCTAAAACAGTACTCGGATACCTGTGCTATATTAAAAGAGATGCAATTGAGATAATTCAAGTTTAAGCATCCATCCAAAAACAAGAGTAAACACTTAACACAAATGTAACATTTTTTTCTTAAAATGACAGTAATACTCATTAAAGGAAATAAATGAAAACGATTTGGCTCTCTTTATCAGCCACTGCGCTGTTAGCACATAGTGTTATGTTAAACGACATACACGTAACCTCATCATACATAAAACCGACAAAGCCAGTCATCTCATCCGGTTTAGCATCAACTCTTTTACAAACTCACCCTTCTATCTCTATGGTAAGGCGCGCCGGTACATCTAACAACATTATATTAAGAGGCATGGATAATGATAATATTAATGTAATAGTAAATGGTACAAAAACATACGGCGCATGCCCAAATCGTATGGATCCGCCAATCTCACATGTTGATATAAATGACATTAAAAGTATCAAAATTATAGAAGGTCCATATGATGTACAAAACCTCAATACTCTAAGCGGCGCAGTTAAGATTGGGTTGAAACAGCCAAAAAAAGGACTCCATGGCAGGATTTACACAAACTTTGGCTCATTTGGATATAAAAACGCAGGTCTTGGAGTGAGTGGTGGAAATAAAATCATAAAAATTTTAATAAGCGGCGCCATCGCTACAAGCGACCAATACAAAGACGGCAAAGGAGATACTCTTGCCCAGCAAACAAAAAACAATACAACGCCAATGTATCAGTACGACAGGGCTAATTTTAACAAGAAGGCATATTTAAAGAAAAATCTAGCAACAAAGATCTTTTTAAATCTGTCGGATAATCAAAAATTGAAATTTGGCTACACCGCTGATAGAAATAATGATATTTTATATCCATCAACTGCTATGGATGCAATTTTTGATAACACAGATCTTTATAATCTTCGATATGATATATCAAATATAGGAAAATTTTCAAAAAAATTAACACTTAGGTATTATCAGTCTGATGTAGATCATTTAATGTCAAATAGATATAGAAATTATGGCACGATGTTAAAAGACAATCATTTAAAATCACAAACACAGGGTATCAAATTACAAAATAGATTTAGTATAAAAAGCTATAAAGTAACAGTGGGAGCTATTGGCAGTAAGCGCTACTGGAATGGTGCTTTGTTGGTAAACAACCGATTTAAAATTGAAGATATTCCAGATGTGGATACTTACAGCAGCGGGGCATACATTAAGATAGGCAAGCGCATTAACCGCTTTTCATATACAGTAGGCTCGAATTTCAGTTTTTCAAATATAGAGTCTCCATCTTATCAAACTAGGCATTACAGCGCATTAAATGGATATATCCTTGCACATTACAAGCTAGACGCACACAATAAATTGATGTTTGGTATAGGCAAATCTTCTCGCTTACCTGATGCAAAAGAGCTTTATTTCAAACTACCAGGCAATATGGCAGGTAATCCAAATCTAAAACAGGTATCAAATTATGAAACAGATATAGGATTAAGCAGCAGTTATAACAGTTTTTTGATAAAAACAAAAGCGTTTTATTCAAAAATCAAAAATTATATACTTTATGATGCGCAAATTAATCAAAACAACTATCAAAATATAGATGCGTCAATTTATGGTTTTTCTGCACATGGAACTTATTTTATAACAAGCCATACATCACTGCAAGGCGGACTTGCTTATGAGCGGGGTATAAAAGATACATTAGCCACAAATCAACACAGCAAAAATCTTCCAAACATCGCTCCTCTTAAAGGAGATATATCTTTAAAATACAATTATCGACACAACTCATATATTCAGGCAAAAGTTATTGCCAGCAATGAATGGAGCAAGTATGACAGTGACGATGGTGAGCAAAAAATAGCCGGCTGGTCGATACTTGATTTGAAAGTCTCACATGGGTTTGGTAAACATTTGCTCTTTATCGCCGGGGTAAACAATGTATTTAATACAAATTACGCTATCAGCAATACTTATAAAGCACTATCGCTACTAAGTGGCGGTAACGGAGTTATGCTATTAAATGAGCCGGGTAGATATATTTATGCTAATTTGACATTAAGATACTAGGCATTGTTACTTATCGTTACTCTATAAATGCTATAATATTATAACATAGACAAGAGAGGGGAGCGATGTTATCGTTTAAGGAAAAAGCTGCTGCACTTTTAAAGAATGCAGATATTGAAATTAATGGTAAGAAACCGTGGGATATTCAGGTTAAGAATGAAAATTTTTATGAACGGACTTTTAAAAGCGGCGCATTAGGCTTCGGAGAAGCTTATATGGATGGCTGGTGGAGCGTCGAAAGACTTGATGAAATGCTTACAAAAATCTTTCAAGCAGATTTAGAAGATGAAATAAAACCGATAGCCATGTTGCCATATGTATTAAAGGCAAGCCTTATGAATACGCAAAAAGGCAAGCGTGCTTTTAAAGTGGGACAGGTTCATTATGATGTTGGAAATGATCTGTATAAAAAGATGTTAGATAAGCGGATGACATATACCTGTGGGTATTGGGATAGTTATGGTAAGCTCAAAAAAGCCAATAATTTAGATGAAGCTCAAGAAAATAAACTAGATATGGTATGCCAAAAACTTGGCTTAAAAGCCGGTGACAAGGTACTAGATATTGGATGCGGCTGGGGCAGTTTTATGCGCTATGCGGCAGAAAAATATGGCGTAAGTTGTGTTGGTGTCTCTGTTTCAAAAGAACAAGTAAAGCTTGGCAATGAAACAAGAGGAGATTTGCCTATCGAGTTTAGACTGCAAGACTATCACGATATTAATGAAAAGTTTGATCATATTGTTTCAATAGGTATGTTTGAACATGTGGGGTATAAAAATTATAGAACATATATGAAAATTGTTAAGAAGAATTTAAAAGATAATGGTCTTTTTTTACTGCACACCATAGGATGTAATGTCAGTACAAAAATGACAAATCCATGGATACAAAAATATATATTTCCAAATTCCATGCTCCCATCAGCTGTACAAATATCAAAAGCTGTAGAAAAACTATTTGTTATTGAAGATTGGCATAATTTTAGCATTCAGTATGATTATACGCTTATGGCATGGTATAAAAATTTTAAAGAGGCATGGCCGCAAATAAAGGACAAATACGGTGATAGGTTTTATAGAATGTGGGAGTTTTATCTTTTATCGTCTGCTGCATCTTTTCGCGCTAGGCACAATCAAGTATGGCAGATAGTTTTATCTAAACGGGGTAAAGAAGACGGATACAATAGAATATGCTAGAGGCGCATAGCGCCCCTTAAGGGTTATCTATATTTTAATCATCAGAGATGTGAAAATGTAGTTGCTTTAACATTTTGTTTGGATTGTTTGAGTTTTGCAGTTCAAATATAGATATTGGTTTGTTTGATTTCATGCTTATTTTTAACTCATCAGGATCTTTAATAAAGCTTATCAATTTTTTATTAAATTGTTTACCTAGTTTCTGATTGTTTTGCTTTGCCACTAGTAAATTATTTTGCAATCTTTGTATAAGATGGTTTTTAAAATTAGACACACTGATACCTGAGTGTTGTGCCAAAATTTTAAAGATACGATTAGCTAGTGATTCATCTTTATATTTTATAGATAATGAGGTGATTTTTACACTCTGTGGAGCTAATTGTAACTGCATCATAAGACTTGGCAGTGATTTGACATCAGCTAACTTTAAATGATAACTTATTTTACCCGCATGCTCTATATTCCAAGACATATCTTTTATGTTTAAAAACTCATCTTGCTTATGATATACATAATTAAGCTTAATGTTTGATGTTAAACTCTTATAGCCTAATTGTTGCAATATACCTGCCGCAATAGGATTGCGCATATTTGCAGTATGCGCCGTAATGCCCTCTAGTTCTATATCCATATAGCGTGGAATTTTGTGCTTTGTGTCTAGTGAATTTACTTCTACTTCTTTAATGAGAATATTTTTACCGTCAGCGGCATGTATCTTAACATTTTGCAAATCAACAGATAATGTCCATGGGTTAAGTGAGGCATCTTCATACGTTATCATGCCGGGTGTAGTACCTGCTAATACAGCATTTAATTTATCATGCAAAATAGCTTTTGTTATAAGCATATATCCTACTATAATAAGTATCACAATACCGATGAAAGTCAAACGCTTGACTTGTGGCGGTGTTTTTTGTTTTATTGGCATGTATTTCCTTTTTTGTATATTATATACTAATATTTGTTTATAATACTATTTTAACGCCTGAATGTTTTTGCGGCACGGGGGGTGGATACGATTGTGAATGTTGAGGTTGTATATTTGAAGAGTTTACATAAAAGACTGGTTTAAACGGCTGTAGTTTAGTTGGAGCAATGTTATTTGCAAGATAGTAATGTAATTTGATATCCATTTTGTGCTCATACGCTAAAAATCTCCTTTTAGTTTTACCTCTTAGATGTTTAGTTGCTTTTTGTACTACAAGTTGCGGATTAATGGCTCTGCCGTATCTATAAACACCAAAATGAAGATGCGGCCCGGTTGATAGACCGGTGACTCCGACATAGCCTATGACTTGACCCTGCTTAACATATTTACCTACTTTTATACCTCTTTTGAAATGTTTTTGATGCGCATATAAAGTTACATATCCATCACCGTTTGCGATTTTTATAACATTTCCATATCCTCTCATCCATCCTGCGTAAATAATTCTGCCTGATGCCGCGGCATGAATAGGAGTACCGACAACAACAGCATAATCTATCCCAAAATGTGGACGATAGATATGTAAGATAGGCTGCCATCTTCTAAGTGAGAATGTTGAGCTTATCCAACCTCCTTTAACGGGGCGTATAAAGATAAAGCCTTGTATCTGATGACCTTTAGCATTATAATATCTTCCATTATAATCAAATACATAATGTTTAGTTTTGCCTGTTTGTATCATAGCTGCTTTGAGTTCGGGCATAGAAAAAGGTCTGCCAAATCGATATTTTTGATCATATACCATGACAATTTTATCACCCTTATGAATATCTCTTTTAAAATTGATAGATTTTTTAAAGCTGTCTATAAATAATTGAGCAAGTTTTTTGGAGTGCGTGTCTTTTATGATGTCATTATATGGTGAATTTTTGACAGTTATAACAAACCCTTCTTGTTTTGTTATGCTATTTATGGGTATAAGTTTAAAAGTTGCAGACTTTTTTGTTTTTATTATATGGATTTGAAGCTCATCGCTGATAGGTATTAAAACTTGTTCCACGTCTTTATGTGCGCCAAATAAAATCTGATAATGTACGCCCTGCCTTATCTCATCTATGGCTTGCTGGTTGCTGTTGCTTAGATTGTAATATAACGGTTTACTAGGCAGATGATATTTGTGCAAAAATTGTAAATATGTCTCACCGCTGCCCCATCTTAAAAATCGTGCCTCTGATGCTAATAGCAAAAAAGGCAAAAATAACAATATAAACATCTTCATAGTGATAAAAACCCCTTAAAAAATTTTAAAATTATAACAAAGCTTGACTAACACAAAGGTTTATCTGCTATAATCTTTAGAAAAAAATAGGTGATATACTGATGATAAAACGATATATATTATTACTTATGCTAATTAGTTCTATTGGTTTTGCAAATGCAATTGTAACATCCATTTTAACAGTTCATGGAAACAAGGCAACCGTTAAGGTAAGCAATATCAATATAGGTATCAGTGGATTTATCGTCAAAGATTTAAAAGGTGGACACAGCTATATCGTAAATAGCGCAGTCGTTATCGGATATAGTAAGACGAGCCATATAGCGATACTTAAGTTAGGTAAGTTTCATGAGCTAAAACAACCATATCTCCCAACTTTAAAATTAAGAGCATCAGCCGGTGATAAGGCAGTGTTGGCATTTGGATATGACAGAGCGCTGTTGATTGCCCCAAATAAACAAACATATTTTAAAATAACTCACGCTCTGCCCTCTTTGGAATGGGTGCATCCGGATATTTTTGCTATGTTGTTATCTGAAAACGGACATCCAAGACCACTTAAGGATGATTTTACTCAGATGTGTCATATCTCATCGGTCGGACTTTTGTATATTTATCTAAAACAAAAATTGATGACAATAGATTGTCTGAGCATGAAAGTTTTGCAGATATCACCGGCACCTCTAAAGAGCAGACCCGCGCAGCTTCCGTTTTATAATCGCGTAGGTAAGATACAAAGCAACTGGTTTGGAGCAGGCAGTCATCGTTTAAGAGCATATGCGCCCTATTATTTAAAATTACTTAAAAGATACAACAAAAACAATAAAGAGCTAAAGGAGATAAGATGATTGACGCAAAGCATTTAAATTATTTCAAAACAATAGTAGGTGAAGAAAATATATATAGTGATACCGCGCATCTTAGGGCTTATTCATATGATGCCACTAGAGAACATTTTAAGCCTGATGCGGTTATATTTCCCAGAGATGAAGAGGATGTAAGTGAGGTTTTAAAGTATTGTAATGAACATCAAATCATTATAGTTCCACGTGGTGCTGGTAGTGGTTTTACCGGAGGTTCACTTCCTAGCAGCGGCGGTATCGTACTTGGCTTTGAGAAACATATGAATAAAATCTTAGATATAGATATGCAAAATATGGTAGCGGTAGTTCAGCCTGGCGTTATCAACATGGATCTGCAGCGTGCTGTTGAAGCTGTTGGTCTTTTTTATCCGCCTGACCCTGCTAGTCAGGATTATTCATCTCTTGGAGGAAATGTCAGCGAGAATGCAGGCGGAATGAGGGCTGCTAAGTATGGCATAACTAAAGATTATGTTATGGCCATGCGTGCGGTTTTGCCGAGCGGAGATGTGATTAAAGCGGGTAAGAAAACGATAAAAGATGTAGCGGGATATAACATTAGTGGTATTTTAATTGCTTCTGAGGGAACTTTGGCTGTTACTACCGAGATAACTTTGAAACTGCTTGCAAAGCCGAAATTAACAAAAACGGCTATGGGTGTTTTTGATAGTGTTGAGCGTGCCATGGAGGCAGTCTATAAAACAATGGCAGGAGGCGTTACGCCCGTTGCTATGGAGTTTTTAGATAATCTTACCATCAAAGCTGTAGAAAAGACGTTTCATAAAGGACTTCCCGTTGATGCCGGCGCTATTTTGATAACTGATGTTGATGGTAATTTAGAGGATGATTTAGATTTTCAGCTAGCACTTATCAAGAAGATATTTAAGCAAAACGGCTGTTTGGAGTTTAAAATCGCACAAACAAAAGAGCAGGCTGCTGATATATGGTTTGCAAGACGAAACGCATCACAGTCACTAAGTGTTTACGGCAGTAAAAAAGTAAATGAAGATATAACGGTTCCGCGCTCAGTTCTGCCACAACTGCTTGCCAGATTTGATAAGATAGCTAAAAAATACAGTGTCAACATACCATGTTTTGGTCACACCGGTGATGGGAATGTGCATACAAATGTTATGGTTGACGGAAGTGATGCCAAACAGGTTGAAATAGCATACAAAGCAATCAAAGAGGTTTTCGAAGTAACGATAGAGCTAGGCGGGACTCTAAGCGGTGAGCATGGTATAGGGCTCTCTAAGGCACCTTATATGAGCATGGCATTTACACAAGAGGAGATAAATCTTTTTAAGTCAATTAAACAGGCGTTTGATCCAAACAACATATTAAATCCACATAAAATGGGTCTTTAAATCACACTTTTGTTTAAAGCTCTAAAGTAAAAGTTGTTCCCTCTTTTATTTTAGAGCTCACATCTATCTTGATATTTTCTTCATCACATATCTTTTTAACAATATTAAGACCTACGCCAAAACCGCCGGCAAGCTCTGTTGCTCTTTCATACAGCTCAAATATCTTTTTTATTTTATCTTTAGATATGCCTATGCCCTCATCTTTGATGATAAAGACGCAATCATTGAGTTTTATATAAATATGATGGTTTGGTGTTGAGTATTTGATGGCGTTTGAGAGAAGGTTGGAGACAAGAAGTCTGGCTTTGTCTTCATCCATTAGTTTATTGCAGTCTTGAAGCTGGGTAACAATTTCTATGCTTTTTGCATGGCATAGCTGTTCATAAAATTTGATAACGTCTTGTATTATGATTTTGAGATTTATCATCCTTTTTAGGTTGTGATTTATGTTGAAGTTTAAATATGCCAATGATTTATATATAACATACAGCTGTTTGGTGCTGATAGAGATATTTGTAAGTATCTTTTCATCATATATTTTTTTTTGTAAAGCATGTTTAGAGCTCATCTCAAGAGCAGTTATAGGAGTATTTAACTCATGTGAGATGTCTTGAATAAATTGTTCTATCTGGTTTACTTTTTGATGAATAGGGCGCATAAACAGCCGTGCCAGTATCCACGATACAAACGCAATCGCTAAAAAAAATAGAAGTGTTATAAGTGTTATCTCTTTTTGTAGTTGCTTGATTTTTTTGTTGTAATTTATCGTTTTTATGATTACATATTGTATGTTTAAATGGTCTTGCGGTGATGGAGAGATGAGAGTTTTGTATCCATCTTTATCAAAGTATAAGCGCTTAAATACTTTATGCTTTGATGCAGGTATTAGGGTATAATCATACCCCTGTTTTAGTTTTGGCAGCCTTAATGTTTGATGTTTCATCTCTGCATTGATAATTCTTCCGCCTATCTCATCTGCATAATGCTGCATTTTATAATAAATAGTATTGTTTAACTCGTTTTTTTGAGCCTTGTAATACCAAAATCCAAGAAGCATAACAAATAAAAATGAAGAGCCGATATAAAGCGATAGGAACATATAAAAAGATCTTTTCTCTAAGCTATTCAAATTTATACCCCTGACCTCGTATGTTAACAATATGTTCTTTTCCGATATATCGTCTGAGTTCTTTGACAAGAGTGCGTACGGCATCTGCTGTTGGCATCTCATCATAGCTCCACAGATTTTGAAGCAGTTCATCAACGCTGATAACCCGCTGTCGATTTTTGTATATATATCCCAGCATCTGGCCTTGCTTTTTGTTTAGGGCAATCTTATTGCCCTTTACATGTAATATATTTTTAACGGTATCAAAAGTTATATATTCATTTATCTGAACTGACTGCTCAAGTCCTTTGTATGCTTTAATATTGTTGATTCTAAGAGACAGCTCTTCAAGTTCGAAAGGCTTTTTTATAAAGTCGCTGGCTCCATTTTTAAATGCCTCTTTTAGGTATTTGATATTTTGAAACGCGGTTATAAATATGGTAGGAGTAAAATCAGCAAATTCCCGTAAACTTTTTAAAAAAGAGATACCGTCACCGTCTGGTAGATTGATGTCAAATATATAAAGATCGAAGCTCTGCTTATCACATAATTCACGTGCCAAATCTATAGTATAAGCATGTGATACAATGTAGCTATTAGATAAATAATCTTTTAAAATATCCGCTAAAACAGTATCATCTTCAAGAAGTAAAATTTTCATATCACATTATATCAAAACATGAACCAATCAATGGTCTGCTGTTTAATGGATATGGATTATTAGGGTTATATACCTGCTTTTAAACCGATTATCATAGTTTGTCTATCAGGCAGTTGATAGGTTGCGGTAATGTCTTGAGTGTTGCGAACCATATATCCAAACAGATAATCCCGCCAAGTTGCCATACCTTTTAGTTTGCGCCCGGGTATGATTTCTATCTGCTTGATGATATAGTGAACTTTGCTGACATCTAACGCAAGATCTTGTTCTTTGATACTAGAGAGATCAGAGGGGATATTGACACCTTGCATAAACCCATAATGCAGCACAATTTGATAAAACCCACTGCCTAGTTTGGTTATCTCAATACGTTTGCTCTGCTCAATAGTAGGCACCTCTTCTATTAACACGGTAGTTAGCAATATTTGCTCATAAAGTACACCTGTATGTTCCAGCAGGCTTACGAGCGTGGATGGTGTGTATATCAGTCTTCCCGTTAGAAACACACCAA
>WFMO01000164.1 GCA_015489055.1 Helicobacteraceae bacterium
AATACGGCTAATAAAAATAATCTCATTGTATGTAACCGATCTTTTCTAGGAAGGTTTTATCCTTGCTCCAGCCTTTTTTAACAAGTACAAATAGTTCAAGGAAGCATTTCTTACCGCTTAAGAGCTCTATTTTTTCTCTTGAATTTATACCTATACGCTTGATAGTGTTGCCTTGCTTGCCAACTAAGATGATTTTTTGGCTCTCTTTTTCAACTATGACAGTTGCTTTGACATATTCGATATTCTTTTTTTCATCAATTTTTTCAATTATAACATCTGACTCATACGGAAGTTCATCACTGACATTTTCAAAAATA
Organism: Helicobacteraceae bacterium; assembly: GCA_015489055.1. Taxonomy (GTDB): domain Bacteria; phylum Campylobacterota; class Campylobacteria; order Campylobacterales; family Sulfurimonadaceae; genus Hydrocurvibacter. The sequence continues at coordinate 318 of WFMO01000164.1, forward strand.
GCTTCTCGAATAAACTCTTTGTATATATCTCTGATATGTTGAGTTGTAATATCATCAGGATCATATAAAAACGGCGAAGGTCCTAAATGTTGAACGATAGTATCTAATAAATCTTGATATCCGACGGATTTTGATACACTTATGGGAATAAGGTCTTCAAATTTATCTGAATATTGATTGTATTCATTTATGCGCTTTAAAAGTTTTGCATTAGAGATCTGATCTATTTTATTTAATGCTATGATATGTTTTGTGCGTTTTGCGTTTATTGTTAAGAACTTTTTATAATGCTCTAAAGAGTCTGTAGCCGGAGCCAGGTAAATAATCAGATCACAATCGCTAATTGCTTTTAAAGCTTCATTGAGCATGTATTTATTTAACAACTTCTCTTTTTCATGCAGACCTGGCGTATCTACAAAAATTATTTGCGCTTGTTTGTGCATAACAATAGCATTGGACCTTTTGCGAGTAGCATTGGCTTTTTGACTTATCATAGCGATTTTTTCGCCTAAAATAGTATTTAAAAGTGTACTCTTGCCGGCATTTGGTCGTCCTATGATAGCTACAAAGCCACATTTTGTATTTTGATTATTGCTGCTCATAATTATAAAATATACCGCGATAAATCTTCATTGTTTACAACTAAATCTAGTTTTTGATGTACAATCTCCGGAGTAATAGTGTAGAGTTGTCCCTTAAACTCATCAGCATTAAAGCTGATATCTTCTATAACTTTTTCTAAAACCGTATGAAGTCTTCTGGCTCCAATATCTTCTGTCAGCTCATTGGCTTTAAAAGATATTTTTGCTAACTCTTTGATACTCTCATCACTAAATTCAAGCCTTACGTCTTCCACGCCAAGAAGTGCTGTATATTGTCTAAGTAACGAATTTTTCGTTTGGGTTAGTATCTGATACAAAGATTCTTGTGTTAGAGATTCTAATTCAACTCTAAGAGGAAAACGTCCTTGAAGCTCTGGTATGAGATCGCTTGGACTGCATAAGTGAAACGCACCCGCAGCAATAAAGAGTATATGGTCTGTATTTATAATTCCATATTTTGTTGTAACGCTACTGCCCTCTACTATAGGAAGTAGATCGCGTTGTACACCCTCTTTGCTGGGATCATTTCTGCCTTGACTTTTTGAACTGACTGCTATTTTGTCTATCTCATCTAAAAAAATAATTCCGCCTTCTTGCGCTCTTTTAATAGCCTCAATATGTATTGTGCCACTGTCAATTAGTTTTGCACTTGCTTCTTGCTTTAATAACTCTTTTGCCTGCTTGATAGTGACTGATTTTACTTTTTTGTCTTTAGAAGCTGAGCTAAACATATTGGCAAGTGATTCTTGAACCTTAAGCATCTCCGGCGGGAGATTTGAGTCGTTAAATTCCATTGTGGCGGGTAAAATTTCTATTTCTATAATCTTATCATCCATTTCTCCCAAAAGTACTTTATCTTCCATTTTTTTAAGTAACACTTGATATGAGTCTTGTTTGTCTTTTGAAACAGACTTTGATAAAGGCGGTAGTAATTTTTCTACTATTTTATTTATTACATAGTTTTCTATTTGATCTTTATACTCTTCCTCTTTTTCCTTTTTAATAATAGCGATTGAGGAGGCTACTAAATCTCTGACCATCGATTCAACATCTCTACCGACAAAGCCTACTTCTGTAAACTTGCTGGCTTCAACTTTTAAAAATGGTACTTTCATCATTTTTGCCAGTCGTCTGGAAATTTCTGTTTTTCCTACCCCTGTAGAGCCTATCATCAAGATATTTTTAGGAGTTATCTCCTCTTGCATCTCTTGTGGAAGCTGTAAGCGCCTATACCTCGTTCTAAGTGCAAGAGCTATAACTCTTTTAGCATCTTGCTGTCCGACTATGTAGTTGTCTAAATAAGCTACTATCTCTTTTGGGTTCATATTCATGTGCATTACTCTTGTAGTGTTAAAATTTTAATATTATCATTTGTGTATATACATAATTCTGATGCTATTTTCAGACTCTCTTTTACAAGCACCTCTTCATCCATATCTACTGCATGTCTTTTTAATGCCCGCGCCGCTGAAATTGCAAAATTGCCGCCGCTTCCGATAGATGCTAATTCGCCATCTTCGGGCTCTACTACATCTCCGTTTCCGGTCAAAATAAATATATGGTTATTGTTTAATACAATCATCATAGCCTCTAAGCGTCTTAGCACTTTATCTTTTCTCCATGCTTTTGAAAAATCTATAACGGCTTTTAGTAAATCACCTTTTTTATCGGTCAAATATCCCTCAAACATATCAAAGAGATTAAACGCATCGGCAGTGCTGCCCGCAAAACCGGCTAAGATTTTACCGTTATACAGTGTACGTATTTTTGTGGCATTGCTCTTTAGTACGGTATTGCCAAACGTAACTTGTCCATCACCGCCTATAACAGCTTTTGTTTTGCCTTTATAAGCTAGTATTGTCGTAGCATCAAACATAATTATTCACCTAAGACATTTACATGTAATGTTGCTTTAAGACCATGCCCTAGTTTTAAATCTATATTATGCTCACCTATAGATTTGATATTTTCTTTTGAGACAATATGTTTTTTGTCTATTTCGATATCATGTTGTAGTTTTAATGCCTGCGTTATTTCCTCTTTTGTAACGGCTCCAAAAAGATGATTGTTTTTACCCATCTTTTTTATAATATCTATTTTAAGTTTCTCTAATTGAGTGCTTATCATTTTCAGGCGTTCAAGCTCTTTTTGTTCATTTTCCTGATGCTTTTTAACAGATGCGGCATGCCTTGCCAACACTTCTTGTGTGGCATGTTTTGCAAAACCTTTACCGATTAGAAAATTTTTACCATAACCGTCTTTTACCTCTTTGACTTCTCCTGCTTTTCCAAGCCCTTGAACATCTTTAATTAATAATACTTTCATTGTGTTCCTATTTGTATTGTGTCTTACCAGTAAACGCTGTAATGCCATGTTGAAGTATAGATATATTTTTATATCCAAGATCATTTAACATTTGTGCGCAGTACTGAGCTCTTTGAGTGTCGTGACTGTATAAAATAATATAATCATCTTTATGAATTGATTCATCCGCTATATCATTAAAAATAGTGCTAGTTGGCATAATTTTATCTGTACCTTTAATGTATTTGTTATTATCTTCATTTTTTTCTCGCACATCAATAAGATAGAAATTTATTAGCTTATCATTTCTTGCATCTAATAAAGCGATAAGATCATTAGAATCAAGCTCCTTTCTTTGAAGAAGTAGCCGACACTCTTCTTGTGATAATTCTCTTTTGCGTGTGTATATTATTTCCTCCATATTGAGCTCTTTGCGTCTGTTTGCGGCAAACTCAGGCGAGCAGAAAATTTGGCAGTGGCATACACCGTCCTCTGGTATCTCATGCTCTATAGCCGGCTTACATGGACATACTCTGTTATCTGAACTTTGCGGTTTTCCATCAACTTCATCAACCATAAAGCATGGGCAAAAGCGTTTGTTATATAAAATTTTATTTCTTGCCAAGCCGAGCTGAATAGCCTCATTGATATCTGCTTGAGGGTTATACTCCCAACCAAACTGGGTAACGACTTTGTCTGTAAAACGTACAGTCTTTTCTAGTTCTTTTTTGAACTCCAAAGAGTTCATATCCAGTTTTACCATGCTCATTTTCTTTTGCCTTTTATAATAAACCGAAGTGCATTAAGTTTTATAAAACCTTCCGCATCCTTTTGATTATATACTTCATCTTCTTCAAATGTACAGTATTCTGCATTAAATAAAGAGTTTGATGATTCTCTGCCTGTAACAATCACATTACCCTTGTATAGTTTTAATGTAACTGTTCCGTTTACATTTTCCTGAGATTTATCTATTGCATTTTGCAGCATCTCACGCTCCGGTGAGAACCAAAACCCATTATAAATCAAAGTTGCATATTTTGGCATAAGCTCATCTTTTAAATGCGCTTCTTCTCTATCGAGTGTGATAGACTCTATGGCTCTGTGTGCTTTTAGCATGATGGTCCCGCCGGGAGTTTCATAACAGCCTCTACTTTTCATCCCTACATAGCGGTTTTCAACTATGTCAATTCGTCCAATTCCGTGCTTAGAGCCTAGAGTATTGAGCTCTTTAAGCATAGATGCGGGTGAGAGTTCTTTGTTATTTAGCTTGTAAGGATCTCCATTTCTAAATTCCAATGTTATATATTCCGGTTTGTCCGGTGCTTTTTCGGGTGAGACCGACCATAGCCACATGCTCTCTTGCGGTTGTGCATTTGGATCTTCTAATATACCGCCTTCATAAGAGATATGTAAGAGGTTGGCATCCATTGAATATGGGGATTTAGTGCCTTTTTTCTCAATTTTGATGCCATGATGTTGTGCGTATGCCAATAGTTTTTCACGGGAATTAAGATCCCACTCTCTCCATGGAGCTATGATTGTCAAATCCGAGTTGATTGCCAAGTAGCCTATCTCAAATCTAATTTGATCATTTCCCTTGCCCGTTGCACCATGAGCAACCGCATCAGCGCCTGTTAATTTTGCTATTTCTGCTTGACGTTTGGCAATCAATGGTCTGGCGATAGAAGTTCCTAAAAGATATTCACCTTCATAGATTGTATTTGCCCTAAACATAGGATATACATAATCTCGTACAAATTCTTCTCGTAAATCATCAATAAAAATATTTTCCGGTTTGATACCTAAAGCCAATGCTTTTTCTCTAGCGGGCTCAACCTCTTCACCTTGACCTATATCGGCGGTAAAAGTTACCACTTCACATTGATATTCATCTTGTAACCATTTTAAAATTACACTTGTATCTAGTCCACCTGAATACGCAAGTACAACTTTCTTTACATCTTTTTTCATGAGCAAACCTACAACTTTTTAACTGCATTATACTGTAAAATAGATTAAGCTACGGTTAGCCTTTAGTATCAAAAATTATTCCGATAGGCTCTTTTAGTTTTTGTATGATATTTTCGGCTTTAGCCGCAGGAAATCTACTTATAACTTCATTGTTTTTTTTATCAATCACCGATACAAAAAAAACATCATTTTTATCAACTCCAAATTTGATGAAAGTACTTAGCGGACCAATAGATTCATTTAGTTTTTTAATCTGTTTTTGAATCTCCTGCTGTGTTTGTAGCGAGACGTTTTGTTCGCTGTGCTTTTTATTGGATATGGCCACAGTAGTAGATATCGTTTTTTCAACTGACTTGTGTGACATTGGCGAAGTCGAAGTGTTGTTATCAAATTGTACCTGACGCGATGCCGATAGATGTCTTTGTGCTGTTAAGTCTATATGATTCATAATAAATCTCCAAAATATAACTTTAATGCTGCGTACTATAAGCTCTTAAAGCCACAAAATAAGCAAAACACTCTCAAAGAGATGTTTCCTTAAAAAGTAAACTTTTTAAGAGCTAGAGAAAAGCACATATAGGATTAATTCCTATAATATCGACCGTTTTTGTAAAAACTTTAAAAAAGTTCCAACGGATTTATATGATAATTTTTTCTTGTCACTTCAAATACAAGCTGTCTGTTTATACGACCCAGCACGGAACCTCTTCTTAATCTTGAACCTACTTTGATGCCAGGAGCTAAGTTAGTTAAATTGGCATAAATTGTATGGATGCCACCCGCATTTTCCATAATAATAACTCTTTTTAGAAGTGCTGTTTTTTTAGAGAAGATAATTTTACCGTTTAATATAGTCCTGACTTTAGCATTTTTATGCTTAGACTTTAAAGAGACTGATTCGTTAAATATTTTTATCTTGTATATCGGATCTATATAGGGGCCATAATGCTTGATAACTGTAAAATGCGATAATGGAGCAATAGTTTTTGCACCTGTGTACCTAATGGTTTTTACTCGCATATAGCTGCTGTCAACCTTTTTGACATTTAGTAGTTTTGTATTTACAGAAACTTTCAATGCTGCTTTTTCACGTGCTTGTTGTCGTTTTTGCCTGATCTTGTTTATTTTAATAATTTTTAGATGTGATAGGGTAGATTGTAGTAAATGCTGCTGTTTTAAAATTCTTTCAAGAGCCAATTTATATCTTGTTTTATCTAGCTTTAGATGACGCAAAGAGAGTTCGTTTTGATGTTTAATTTTAATTAATTGATTTTTTTGCAAATCAATCTCTTTGATATCATTTTGTAAAGCGATAATTTTAGTTTGAATCAGCTTCATATGCATGGTGTTTTTTAAAAAAACTTTATTTAGTTTTTTAATTTCTCTGCCTGTTATAATGATTATCTGTTTTATGACGGCACGGCTTATCATGGAGTTGGCGGTAGGTTGATTTTTCGTGTTAATGCTTGTGTAAAGAGACATAATTTTTGCAATAAAAAATACTAGTTTTTCTTCAATTTGTTCATGATGAAGTTGCAATGCTTTTTGAGATGATTGCAGCTTGGTGAGTTGCGCTTTGTTTTGTTTATAAATAGTATCTTTTGAGATCAATGCAGATGATAACCTTTTGAGTTGTTGGCGCTGCTTTGATATAAGCTTTGTTTGTGCATAGATATCTGTCGCGTTTTGCCTCATTTTTGAATATAGTGATCTATATTTTCTTTTTGTTTTTTTTATTTTATGAGATGTTTTTATGATGTTTTTGTTGATATTGACAAAATTGGCATACAGCAACGAAAGCGTAAATAAAAACGTAACAATAATTCTCATTAAATTTCTTCTTTGTAGCCGATAACTATTATGCTGGCCAGTATTATGGATAAGCAAGTTGAGATTATTACAAGCGTTATACCATCTTGGATAGGTAAGAATATATTAATATTGATACCGATAGATGATAATTGTGTTTTGATGAATCTGGTTTGCGATATGATGTAAAACAATATAGCAGTTATAGCAGAAGCTATCAAAGCATCGACTATGGCAAGTCTAAACAATACGGCGGATCTAAGCCAAACGGGCGCACCGAAGAGTCCCATAATATTCATTCTTTCTTTGTGCTTTAGCTGCCATATACGCATCTCTTTAGAAATAAGCAGTATGGTTATGATAAATATAGTCAATGTGAAAATTTGAGTGATTGTCTTTAAAAGAAGAAGCAACTTAAAAGTAGTGTTATAGGTGTTTGAAAAATCTTGTACTTTTGTAATATTTGGATTACTAAAAAGGGCATTTGTGATTGTCTTTATCTGATACGGCGTGGGATAATGATTTAGTTTTAGTTGATAAAATTTTGGCATTGCAAGTTTTAGGAGTTGTATGTTTTGTTTGCTGATATTTTTTTGAAGTTTGCTAATAATTTTTTCTGCCGATAGTTCTTTGGAAGTTGCAATGTATGGACTGTAGCTTTTAAATTGCTTATTGGTTATCAATGTATTTGATACAACAACGATAGAATAATTGGATGCTAATTTTACTTCATATGCGTTTATAGCTCTGTTGTTGATGATAAGAACCTCAATGGAGAATAAGATGGCAAATAATGCTACAATTAAAGAAAAATGATTTTTAATTGACTTCATAAATTTCTCCATATTCAATATGCAGGTGATTATATCTTACTTTTAGGGTATTTGGTATATGGTGTGTTACGACAACGATTGTGGTTTTTAATTGTTCGTTTGCACCCTCAAGTAGATGCCATATAAGTTCTGCAGAATAGTCATCAAGATTGCCGGTAGGCTCATCGGCTAAAATCATAATTGGATTATGAGCAAGCGCTCTTG
>WFMO01000165.1 GCA_015489055.1 Helicobacteraceae bacterium
AAACTAATCTGCATCAATACAAGCCCAATCCATAAGTTACGATGCTCTTTAATATCAAATCCGCTTTTTTGTATTTGATTGTTTTGTGTATTATTCGTTGTATGACCTAAAGCAATAAACTATCCAACAACAGCCGTAAGTGCACACACGACAACTAAAAAAGAGATGGCAATATCTGCGCCTTTTAAAAATCTGACAAGCAAAAGCGCAACTATTATAAAGCCTATAGAACCGTACAGTCTTACTTTGCCGTAATGCTCTTTTGTAATTATCTCAAGTGCTATAACCTCAACAAACGGCAGTGCCAGGCTAAGTCCCATACCAAGGAGTATATTTACAAAGATAAGAGCATATAAATTTCTAACTGCTACAAAAAATAAAGCGGATGAAAGCACTAAAAGCAGTAAAGAGAAGTTAAATATTTTTGGAGTTAATTTTAATCCTTTTATAAAAGCAAAAGGGGTGACAAATCTAACAAGGGGCGCAGTGGCAAAGACTATGCCGATATCTACGCCGCTAAATCCGAGTCCTTGAAGGACTTTTGGCATAAAAATAACATATATGCCGATAATGGCAAAATAAAAAAAATAAAAACCGGAAAGTAAAAATTTTATCGGCACGACTTTATGTTTTTTCCTCTATCTCAACTGTTTTGCATAAAATATCATGCAAAGCACGACTTCTTTTTGTATAAAAAGGTAAAAAGATGCCGACTATGGTAATCCATGTAAACAAAAAAGCTACAAATCTGCATATTGCTCTAAAAAAAGAGATATTTTCAAAAGTAACGGAATCTACTACTTTAATCTTATATGCTTTTTTCCCTGGAGTCTGACCAGTCTTTACCAAAAATACGGCATAAATCATACCATATAATGCTATACCGCTAAAAAGTGCAATATTAGACATCAAAAGAGTTTTTTTATCTCTAAAAATAACATATGTCATAATATATAAAATAGGCATATAGATTATAAACAGATCAATAATAAGAGCCTTTACTCTATCGGAAAATCTGGCATAATAAACTCTTTTCGCTGGTTTTTGTTTAGGTTTTATCTGTGTTGTTTGTTTTAATTTGCGCCATCTCATGGTAAAATTATATCTAATTTTGCCTTGTACTAGATACTATTTTAAAGTTCTGTTATTTGGTCTTATTTCTAGATAGGTACTTAAAGCTTATTGGTGTTTACAAACCGTTAACCTTATGTTCCTATAATTTCTTATCTCATTTATGTTTACTCCCCTTAAACATATTTGTAGATTTTCATTTTATACACTCCTTTAAAAGATTTAAAGTGAGGCTAAGTTATCTTTCCCCTGAAAACTTAGCCCCTTTAAGTTATCTCTTAATTTTGATACAATACTTTACGAAAAATTATAAAGAAGCTGAAAATGGATAAAATACTAATAGATTCTGCCGTAAAAAAAATTACCTTCAATCAAACAAATAACCTTTTAGCGGTACTGTCTGAAGATGGAACCTTTAGAGTTTTAGATGCAAACAACTTAAAAATAACTTCCGGTTTTAAAACAAATCTCAACCAGGAGCAAAGCTTTAGACAAATAATGTATATTTCAAGCGACCTTCATTATATTGCAATAGCAAAATCAAAAACAAATCAGGTTATGGTGCTAGATGTTGCAAATAAAAAAATCATCTATACCGTATCAAAAAACAGTGGTGAAGTTGAGACTGTATTTATCAATAACACTAACAGATATCTAATCTGCGGCGGCGTTGACGGGCGTACATATATTTTTAATCTTAAAAATGGACATTTTCTATACAATCTTCCCTCACATGCCGATTATGTGACGGTAATTGCTATGACAAATACAACACAGCTTGTAGCAACAGGCAGTTTTGACGGCGTTATCTATTTAACAAATCTAAATACATTAAAAAATCCTTTGCGCTGCAGGGTTCATAAAAGCTATATTGTTGATATTGAATTTTTAAATAAAGGAAAATTTATATCCGCTGAAAAGGACGGGGGGTTGGTTATTTACGATTTTGTACAAAGAAAAGTTAAAAAAAGGCTCCCTAGCGTACCTGATGATATTACAAAAATGATAGTTGATTCAAAAAGAGAATATGCCTTTGTGGGGACAAAACTTGGCACAATCTTAGTCTATGATCTTATAAAAGAAGATATTTTTTGTGATAAATTATATAAATACAGTGCCCCTGTTATGGATATGTATATAACAAAAGACGGCATTTTATATATAGGATTGCAAAACGGCAGCATCTTTAAAGAAAAGCTGATAGATGAGGAAAAATATAATCTGCTTCTTGAACAAAAAAACTACGCAGCGCTTTACAAAGAGCTAGATATATCTCCGTTTGTAATATATAGTAAAGCTTATCAGACTATTGAAAACAGATGGCAGCAGACACTTAAAATCGCAAAAGATTTGCTTTCACAACAAAAAACGGAGGATGCTAAAAAAATACTGGAGCCTTTTAGCAACATACCAAAAAAAAGAACAATCATCAAAACTATTTTAAGTGAGTTTGAGGAGTTTGAAAAATTTAAAAATTATGTTCAAAATAAAAGATATTCACTAGCATATCCTCTTACGCTTAGATATAAATCTTTTATAGATACAAAAGAATATGAACAAATGGAGAGAGATTGGAGTAAAAAGTTCAATAAAGCTCAAGATATCATCTTAGATCCGCGTTCAGATGAGATAGTAAAGGAATTATTAAAAGATTTTAGAGGAATACCGTCTAAAACAAAACAGATACAGCAGTTATTAAAAGATAAGATGATTTTTAATCTATTTAAGAAAAAACTAGATAGCAAAGATTATGCTGAAATATTTAATTTTATAAAACAATATCCGTTTTTAAAAGAAACCGACATCTATGAAAATTTAACAAGATATGCGGATAACTGCTATATTAGTTTAACCAAAGCTCTCTCTGAGCTTAATCTTTTAAAAGCAAAAGGATATATAGAAATTTTAGAAAATTTTGGTGAATATGAAGACGATGTAAAAGAGATAAAGCATGAGATGACTCTTTTGATGCAGTTAACACACTATTGCAAAACAGACAATATGGCTAAAATATATGAGATTATAGACAGTCTTGATTACGATATAGACTTAGATTGTGTTAAAAAATACCAAAAACGATGGGATGAGATTACACAAAAAGCTGATGTCCTGTCTTATAAAGGTGATACATCCGGATTGCTTGAATTGTTTAAAAACTATTTTTTGATAAAATCAAAAAGCGAAATAATCAAAAAATATATTCTCTCCGCGTATTCTAAAAAATTGGAATATTTTATGAAAAAGGCTACCAAAGATGATAAAAAAACAAAAGATCTTATCAAAAAAAAGATAATGCAACTTCATAATATGTTTGGATATATTGAAGAGATAAAATCAATACTCTTTTTATTTAACAGCTTTTATCAAGATAATCTAATAATACAAAATGAAGAACCACAAAAACATGTAACATACAAACAATATAAAGAGTTCTTCTCATAACATTAAAATTTTTATGATATACTAACTTAAAAAAGGAGGTTTTACATGAAGTTTTTTAAGATATTTATATTTGCTGCGGCTATAGTGTTATCAGGATGCGCACAAAGAGGCGCGATTGAAGTTGGTCCTAATGCGACTAATTATATTATGAATTTTGAAACGGGCAAAGTTATTGCGATTAGACCTGTCGTAATTAAAGATAATGGAGCCGGAACTTTTATAGGAGCGATTACCGGTGCTGTGTTGGGCTCAATGATAGGCAGAGGAAACGGAACTACATTGGCAACTTTAGCGGGGGGACTTGGCGGTGCATACGCCGGAAACCAACTAGGCAAAGCAAATGCCCAGGAACTCACAATCAAGCTTACAAAAAATGGCACAGATGTTGTGACTGTTGTCAAAGGTCAAGAATTTTATGTAGGCGAAAGAGTTAGAATAGTTAAAAAATATGGCAGACGAATTAGTAGTGTAGAACCTTATTGATATAAATCAATATCAAAGTTTCAAAACAGATGAAGCATTCTCAAAGAGATATTTGCTTGAAAAATTATATTTTTTTTGAGATGAGCTGATTCAAACATTTAGACTATGATTTTATAGTCTAAAGTAGTTATTAGCCTTTACATGTAAAGGCTAATAATAGCTATTTTTTACGTGAATATCTTTTGCGTTCATTTTCGGTCAAATATCGTTTTCTAATACGAATGCTTTGCGGTGTAACCTCTAACAGTTCATCATCTTCTATCCATTCTAGCGCACGCTCTAAACTCATATCTCGTGGTGGAACAAGTTTGATAGATTCATCTGCACCACTTGAACGCACGTTTGATTGTTGCTTCCCTTTTATAGGATTTACACTCAAATCATTTGAGCGCGCATGTTCACCAACTATCATGCCCTCATAAACTTTTGTCTGCGGTCCGATAAAAAGCACGCCTCTATCTTGTAGATTAAATAAAGAATATGCTAACGTAACGCCTGTCTCCATAGAGATAAGAGCACCGTATGTCCGTGACTCAACGCCCCCGCTATATGGGCGAAATTCTAAAAATGAGTGATTCATAATTCCCTCACCTTTTGTATCAGTTAGAAATTGTCCGCGAAAACCTATAAGTGAACGTGCCGGTACTTCAAACTCTATACGCTGAAATCCTTCACCCATAGGCAACATCGATTTCATCTCCGCTTTTCTCTTGCCAAGACGCTCAATTACGCTTCCGCTAAACTCTTCAGGGACATCAATAACAAGGTGTTCAAACGGCTCACACTTAACACCCTCTATCTCTTTAATGATAACTTCAGGACGAGATATTCCAAACTCAAAACCTTCACGACGCATATTTTCAGCTAAAATCGTTATCTGCAGCTCTCCACGACCTGAGACTTTAAATTTGCCCTCTCCTACAGTTTCAAAATTCATAGCGACATT
>WFMO01000166.1 GCA_015489055.1 Helicobacteraceae bacterium
CAGCAAAGATATCAAATCCATGAGATATGAGCTCTATCATGCTCCCATATACATTTGAGCTTATACCGCTATTTTTAATCTCTTGCTCGTTTATATATTGCGCGCTTACATGTAAAAACAGATTTGGTGTTAGATTGTCATGATATGAGATATCCGTATATGTCGCATTGGTCATATTAAGTATATTGTAAAACCACAAACTGCTATCTATGCTTTTATTTGAAAATTCCACACCGCCAAGCCATAAGCCGTTTTGACCGACAGTGATAAAATGATTTACCAACCCCGCGTCATAACCCTGCCATTTTTGTACATTGCCCGCAGTAAAAGTCAAATCACGATATAGATATGTAGCGATATATGCCTCATAAGTATCTTGAATGATTCGTATAGGGTCGTTATCTACAAGCGGGTTTTGCAAAACCTGTCTTCCGGCTCTTAGGTTGAAATTGTCATGACTATAGTTAATATACGCTTCTGCGAGGCTTGTGTATTTACCCCTAGCAGAAGAGAGCTCATAGTTTTGGTGTCCTTGGTTGATATCTCCTGAGAGTATATCCCAAGAAGTATATACGGCAGCTGCTGCATTAAAGCCGTCAAGTTTAGCTAGTGCATATTTGATTTGCCCTCCAACGGCTGTTGAGTAGGTGCTAGTATTGCTGCCTGCGGCATTTGACGCGGCATTATATCCAGCATACATTGTCATAAATTGTCCGCTAAACTCCCCATCTTCAAACATATGTTTTACATGTGATACTATATCTAGATTGGTTATGCCGGGTGCTTGAGGCAGGTTTAGTGCATCTTGCACAGAGTGTGGGGCTTGTCTATTTTGTTTTGAGATTATATCTTGTCCAAATAAAATCGTTGCAAACATTATTGTCAGCAGTAATAGAGCTTTCATACATCAACCTAAAAATAAATGATGCAATGATAATCATTATTAACTTAATAGTAACTTAATAATGATAATGGTTATCACTACTTGTTAATACTGCTATTGATATACTTTATAACTTCATCATAGGTGCCTTTAAAAAGTATCTTGTTTGAGCGTTTTGTTATCTGATAGTCATACATCGGATCATAATACTGAAGTAGTAAAAACTCTACAAAATCTTTGTATCCTTCAAGAGAATTTGTGCTTTGCTGTTGTTTGAGTGCATTGTCAAAGATATCGTTTAGCTCTTTGAATTTTTGTCCGCCTATTCGCTTACGAATGCGGCTGACTGCTTTTTGCATATCGCTTACCCAGTTATCAAAAGTATGATTATCTGAGCGTTGATAGAGCATTTGTGACTGCACGATATACTCATCAAAAGTTGCCTGTATGCGCTTATCTGTATCTTCTTGAAGAATAATCAGCGGTGCAGAAGAAAGGTACTGAGCAAAAGATTTTGGAATATATAAACTTCCGACAAACTTACCTTCATCTTCAAAAATAAGATTTTTATAGCCTGCTTCTACTTTTTTTATCAGATCATAAGCTAGATTATTTTCAAAATTTATTTGAGTCGGCTGTGGAGTTATGCCTCTACCAAAAGATGAGCCTTTATGATTTGCAAGACCTTCTAAATCTATAGAATTGTTTAGTTTATTGAGTAATATTGTTTTGCCACTGCCACTTCTGCCACCAAGGATAAACGGAGTAAATAAATTTGGAGAATTTTCAATATAATCTAAAAGAAAGCCTCTAAAAGCTTTATATCCACCTTGAAGTCTTGTGATATCTACTCCATCTTGATTGATAAAACTTTGCGCTATTTGTGAGCGTTGTCCGCCTCTAAAGCAGTAAAGTATAGTTTGCGGATTTTGTTTTATTGTTTTTATCCAAGCCTCAACCCGCTTTTTTTTAATCTCGCCACTGACTAGCTTATGCCCTAATCTAACAGCCTCTTCGTTTCCTTTTTGTTTGTACGTTATTCCGACTTGTTTTCTTTCATCATCATTTAAAATTGGAAGATTGATACTGTTTAAAAATGCTCCATTTTGGTACTCAATGGGTGCGCGTACATCAATAAGCGGTATATCGTTTAAAACTATATGTTTAAAATCAGATGTTATATTATCGCTCATACGACGCTTACTGCTTTATCTTTGGGCTTTGATGTTTTGCCAATGGGTTTTAGTTGTATGTTTTCTTGTTTTAAGAACTTGTTAAATTCATCTTGATACTCTTTTTGTACAAAGATTAATAATCCACCAGAAGTTTGTGCATCACATAATATCTCACGTTGTTGTTGCGTCATGTTGGTTACTTTATCGCCATAACTTGCGAAATTTTTACGTGAACCTCCCGGTATGCATCCAAGTTGTCTGTATTTTTCAACTTTAGGTAAAAGTGCTACATCATCAAAATTAATTTGCGCAGATATTTGACTAGCTTCGCATACCTCGATTAGATGACCTAAAAGTCCAAATCCAGTTATATCAGTCATAGCTTTTACACCTTTTAATGTTGCTATTTTTGCGCCGATTTTATTAAGAGTCGTCATCGCTTTTATAGCCGGCGTGATGTCATCGCCTTGTATTTTATTTTGCTTTTGGGCAG
>WFMO01000167.1 GCA_015489055.1 Helicobacteraceae bacterium
CAGGAATATTCATTTTTAACTCTGTAGCAATTTTTTCCAAATCATCAAGTTCAAAAAGATTGTCTATGTGAATTTTTGCACCCTCTTGTACAGCTATTTTTAAATCATTATATGGTTTATAGGGACCATTAAAAATAATATCTTTTCCTTCTACACCAAGAGCACGCGCCTTTTGATATTCAAATTCACTAACAACTTCTGCGCAGGAACCAAGTTTATGAAAAGTATTGCATATTTTATTTAAATAATTTGTTTTATAACTCCACCCAAATTGTACATCCGGATAGCGTGAACTAAATGCTGAGTAAAGATTATTGTAAAGTTCTTCTATTTTTTTTTCTGAAAACACAAAGATTGGACTCCCAAACTTTTGAGTAAGTTCACTAACACTTATGCCATCTATTTCTGTTCTGATATTTTGTGTTTTTATTGGACTTCCATATTTTGAAGCCATTGCAAAATCTATTTTATTAATTGTTGGTTTTTGATATGTTAATTTTTCCATGATTATAATTCCTTTGTTGATAATAATTTCATAAAGTCTGTAAAGTTTGTAGTTAGCTCACCCGTATAACGGACATACATTTTGTTCTGAGGGTATTGTAGTTGAGAGGTGATTGTTTTACCCTCCATAATTTGCGTTACCATCAGCGGAAGATTTACTCCTATATCTGTAGCAAAGTAAATCCAAGCTGGAAAACGGGGATTGATTTCTATCATATATACTTGATTCATATTTATCATACATTCTAGTTCAAATGGACCTCTCCATTTCGTAAGAGCAACAAAATCTTTGGCTATTTGCATAAGTTTTTCATTGCAAATTGTAATCCCTGTCCAAATTTTACCTATATCTGTCGTAGTAAGTTTTTTTATAGCAACGCCACCTACCAGTGTTCCTTTACCATCTCCAACACCGACAAGGTTGACCTCTTCTCCTGTTACAACTTCTTGGACAAGTACAGGAAATCCCCATTCATTTGAAATTTTATAAAAATATTCTATAGCCGATTCAAGATTATAAGCCTTATACGCCTTATAATAATTTCCTTTTATCATCAAAGGAAACTCACTGCCGTTTTCAAGTATCTTTTTAAGTTCGCTAATAGTGCTTATTTCATAAGTCTTTGGGTATGTAATACCAAGTTTTTCTGAGAGTTTATCAAGTTTATTTTTATTTCTAAGTTCAAAGTTCTCAGCCGATGGAAGACAAAGTTTAATACCAAGTGCTTCTATCTCTTGTTGATACTTAATGTAGAGTGGGAGTTCTGCATCAAGATTTGGAATAATAGCTTCAATGCCGGACTCTTCTTTAATATGAAGAAGTCGTGATTTTAATTCATCAAATCCCAGTGAAGGAAAAGGCATTAAATAAATTTTTTTGCACATGCTCATATAATTTCCAGGTTCATTGGGATCATATGAAAAACCTATAATTTCATGTTCTTTTTGAATACTTTTAATAACAGGAATTCCCGGAGCAGGATTATCAGTATTGTTGAGCCCGCTTACTGCTACTTTCAAGATAATAATCCATATACTTTGAGTTTTGCAAAAAAGTCACTAACATCGATAAAAATTTCACTTGATGAAGCATCATATTTTGCTTGAAGTGTTTGTACGATTTCATCTTTAGATTTACCTTCACGCAAGAGAAGAATAATATCCTTTGCTAATCCGTTTAACTGGTAACTATTTCCTATTGCAGGATGAAATGCGATATTATTTTCATCAAGAACTAATTGAGATATTGCTGTCATATACTTTCCTTTGTAATTTTCTTTGTCGAATTTTAGGAAAAGAGTGTTAGCAAAGTGTTAGTGTATTGTGGAGCTTTCTGTATTTTAGACAAGGGTGCATCATTGCTAATTAATAAACAAGTTGTATAATAATATAGTACTAAATAACAAGGAGTTTTATATGAAACACACATTAGCTAATCTACCATATTCAATGAATGCGCTAGAGCCATTTTTATCCAAAGAGACGATTCACTATCATTATGATAAACATCATGCCGGATATGTAAATAAACTTAATAGTTTAATTAAAGATACAGAGTATGAGGATATGTCTTTAGAGTATATTATTATGCAGTCTGATGGCGGGATATTTAATAATGCAGCGCAAACTTTCAATCATAATTTTTACTGGAACTGTCTTTCGCCAACAAAAACTTCTCCATCAGAGATGCTTGAGAAAAAAATTATTGAAGTTTTCGGCAGTATGCGTGAATTTCAAGACAAATTCATACAATCTGCATTAACTAATTTTGGTTCAGGCTGGACATGGCTTGTATTGGATCAGCATGAACA
>WFMO01000168.1 GCA_015489055.1 Helicobacteraceae bacterium
CAACTAAAGGAACAGTTTAAAAATCTTGCAACGGAGATATTTGATAGTAACAGTAAAAAATTTAGTGAGCAAAACAGCCAAAGTCTGGGTCTTATACTAAATCCCATGAAGCAGCAACTAACAGACTTTAAAAAAAAGGTTGAAGATGTTTATGATAAAGAATCAAAAGACAGAAGCGCATTACAAAATGAGCTTAAAACATTAAAAGAGCTAAATCAGAAGATGAGTGAGGAGGCTCAAAATCTAACAAAAGCACTCAAAGGCGATAGCAAAACACAGGGTAATTGGGGCGAGATGGTACTTGAGAAAGTTCTTGAGAGCTCAGGGCTTAGAGAAGGGTATGAATTTAAGCGAGAAGTTAATCTAAAAGATGATGAGAATAAAACTTTTAGACCGGATGTAATTGTTTATCTGCCTAATCAAAGACAGATTATCATAGATGCTAAAACATCGCTGAGCGCATATAATGAATATATTTCACATGAGGGCAAAGATAAACAGATGTGGCTCAAAAATCATATAAAATCAGTAAAAGGACATATTAAAGAACTTTCAAATAAAAAATATGAAGATCTAAAAAATATTAATAGTTTGGATTTTATATTTATGTTTGTTCCTATTGAGGGTGCTTTATTGTTGGCGCTTGAACATGATGTAAATCTTTATGATGAAGCTTTTAAACAAAAGATTATCTTGGTTAGCCCTACCACTTTGCTTGTTGCATTAAGAGCAGTTGAAAATACCTGGCGATATGAGAGACAAGCTCAAAATATAGCAGAAGTTTATAAAAGAGCAGAAGAGTTGTATAAAAAATTTACAGGCTTTGTAGAAGATTTAAAAAAGGTCGGCAAGGGGTTAGATACTGCCAATGAGAGCTATAATGATGCATTTAAAAAACTAAGCGAGGGAAGCGGTAACCTAGTTAGACAGGTCACGATGCTTAAAAAAGTCTCCAATATAAAACCTAAAAAAGAGCTGGATAATGCTTTAGTAGATACTGCTATGATTGATACACAGCTGTGTAAATAATAAAAAAATACTATTGTCTTTTGATTTGACTAGTTAACGCGAGCTATAAATAGCTGTTGTTATCTTCGTCTTGAGCTATGTGAACGTTGAGGACTGTTTGAGCGATTGCCTCTGTATCCGCCTCTTCTGTTATTGTTTTTACTTGACCCTCTATCGTTTCTGCTGTTTATTCTTGCTAAAATACCGTCTAGTCTATCAGCAGGGATTCCGATATTGTTTGGTCCTTGTATGGATTGTGATTGAAGCAGCATCGAAGCCATTTTAAATAAAATAGTTTCTTCGTCTATATTGTCTTTGAGATTATCTAAAATAGTGTGAGCTTCGTCAAAAATCTTTTGATCTTCTATACTGCTTACTAAAGTATCTATTGAAGATATTTTCATATCATTTTTGCTTGGGATGTATGCATGCTTCATAGTGGTACCGACTTTTGCTTTGATGCGCTGGAGTTCTTTAAACTCTAATGGAGTAAGCAGTGTGATAGCTTTTCCCTCATTACCTGCTCGTCCAGTTCGGCCGATTCTATGTACATAACTCTCTGGGTCAAAAGGAATATGGTAATTAAAAACATGAGTAATGTCATTTACATGTATTCCGCGTGCTGCAACATCGGTTGCGACTAATACCTGAACTTTTCCGGCTTTTACAGCTTTTATAACTGTTTCACGCTGGCGTTGTTCCATGTCTCCATGAAGTCCGTTTGCTATAAATCCAGAAGCAGAGAGTACGTTTGCCAGACGATCAACCTCACGTTTTGTTCGACAAAAAACGATAGCTTTATCCATTTTTTCAGATTCCATCAAGCGAATAAGTGCGGCATCGCGCTCACTTTCTTCTATGACATAATATTCTTGTGTTATATCTTTATTTGTTGTCTCGCCTTGAGTGATTGACACAAAAGAAGGATCTTTTAAAATTTTACTTGCCAGCGTTTTAATCGGAGCAGGCATAGTGGCTGAAAAAAGAAGTGTTTGACGACTAGTGGGGAGATATTTGAAGATATCATTGATATCATCTAAAAATCCCATATCCAACATCTCATCAGCTTCATCAAGAACAACTGTTTTTGGGTTAAAGTTTTTAAGCATATCGCGTTTTAGCATATCTAGTAAACGACCCGGTGTTGCTACGACTATCTTAGCGCCCCGTTTTATTAAATCTAATTGGCGGCTATAAGAACTTCCGCCATAAATAGTCACGGTATTGACTCCTAAATTTCGCCCGTATTTAAAAAGCTCATCACTTACTTGGGTGGCAAGCTCTCTTGTAGGTGTAATCACTAAAACCTCTACACCCGATTTCATATCCATAGCGTTAATTGCCGGTAATCCAAAAGCTGCGGTTTTACCTGTTCCTGTATGAGCTTGACCTACTATATCTTTGCCCTTCATGATAAGAGGTATAGCTTCTGCTTGTATTGGGCTTGGTACTTTAAAGCCTGCATTGTTTATAGATCTTAGAAGTTCTTTTTTGAAGCCAAAATCTTCAAATGTCATCTGTTTTGTTTCTTGCATTTATCTTCCTATGATAAGGACACGACTCAATCTTACATCTGTTTAAAACTTTACAATTTATTGATAATCAAGCAGTTTGATGCTTTGGTTGCAAATAAGTA
>WFMO01000169.1 GCA_015489055.1 Helicobacteraceae bacterium
CACAGCTTCGCTTGTCAAAGAAGCGCTTAAAAAATTACAAAAACTGTAAAGGGATATATTGAAGTTAGCTGTATTATTTGGAGGTGCTAGTTTTGAGCACGAAATCAGTATCGTTAGTGCTATTACTATTAAAAGTAAGCTAGAGAGTTTTAATTTGGATTTTATCTTTTGTGATACGGACCATAAGTTTTATTATATAAAAGATACGAAAATGAAAGCTGATACCTTCTCAAAAAAAGAGTATAAAAAAATGCCTGTTTTACTATTGCAAGAAGGAGGATTTCTCAAACAAGCTCTTTTAAAAAAAGAGGTTGTTTCGGCAACTGTTTTAAATCTAATTCATGGAGCTGATGGAGAAGACGGAGTGATAGCGTCCATGCTTGACTTTTATAAGATACCTTTTATCGGGCCAAGGACTCCTGCTTGCGTATTTAGTTTCAATAAGCTATACACCAAATATTTCTCTCAAGGGCTGGGCATTAAAAGTATGCCCTTTGAGGTGCTGCATAAGACAGATATAAGAGATGTTTCTACTCCGCTTCCGTTTATTATCAAGCCAGCTAGTCTGGGAAGCAGTATAGGCGTTAGTATTGTAAAACAGCAAGAGGAGTTGGATTATGCGCTTGATGTGGCGTTTGAGTTTGATTCTTGCGTGATAATAGAACCGTTTGTTAAAGATATTAAAGAGTATAATCTAGCTGGATGTATGATTGACGATAAAATACAATACTCAATTATAGAAGAACCGCATAAAAATGAATTTTTAGATTTTGATAAGAAATATATGGATTTTTCACGCTCTAGTACTGTGCTAAAAGCAGAGATTGACAGCCCATTAGAGGTGAAAATCAAAGACACGTTTGCAAAGATATACACGCACATGTTCGAGGGCGCGCTTATTAGATGTGATTTTTTTGTTATGGGCGGTGAGATTTATTTAAACGAAATAAATCCGATTCCAGGTTCTATGGCAAACTATCTTTTTGATGATTTTTCTATGGTTATTTCAGGTTTAGCACACTCTTTACCCGTAAAAAAACAAATTACTTGCAAATACGAATATATACATTCTCTTTCAAGTGCAAAAGGCAAATAGTTGGCTTTAACGACTGTTGTTTACGGTGCACACGAGTTTGATATCAGCTATGAGATACTCAATCCTCATGCTAAAGTAAATTTGATTATTTTGCATGGTTGGGGATCAAACAAAGAGATTATGAAGCAAGCATTTGGACAATCCTTACAAAACTGTAGGCACATATATATAGATTTACCCGGCTTTGGCAACTCTACATGTAACGCAGTTTTGACAACATCAGATTATGCTGAGATTATCAACGCTTTTTGTGCAAAAAATAAAATTTCAAAAGATGTTGTAGTCGGACACTCCTTTGGAGGAAAAGTAGCGCTTTTACTAAAGCCACTCAAATTAGTCCTGCTTAGCAGTGCAGGCATATATCTTCAAAAAAGTTTTAAAGTTAAAACAAAAATTAAAATATTTAAAATATTTAAAAATTTAGGTCTGATACGATTTAGGAAATTTTTTATCGCTGATGATGCAAAACAGCTAAGCAGTTGTATGTATGAAACTTTTAAAAATGTAGTAAATGAGGATTTTTCGCTTTATTTTAAAAGATATAAATCAAAAGCTTTAATTTGCTGGGGCAAAGATGATACGGCTACGCCTTTGGTATGCGGTAAGAGTATTCATCGCATGATCAAAGGTTCAAAATTTATTGTTTTTGAGGGTGATCATTTTTTCTTTTTAAATCACAGTAAAGAGATTTCGTCAAGTATTGAAGAATTATGTGCTGGAGAATTAAATTGAATTATTTGCATGTGGCTTTATTTTTTACAAACATTATCTTCACTTTGACACTTGGCTGGTATCTCATTACAAACCTTCAATGGTATAGCTATAAACTAAAGAGAGTTGTTTTAAATCATCATAAGTCATGGTGGCATATCGCTTACTTTATCGTGCCTATAGCAGCATATTACATTTTAAATGAATATTTCATACCTATTTTTTATCTCATTGTAATGCCGGGCATTATCTGGTGGCACAGACATTTGGATAAAAAAGTTGTTTTAACATGGCGAGTAAAAAGATTTTTTATTATTTTACTATTTATCACTATGTTTATAGATATACTTTGTACTTTAAATGTAACGTGTAAGATGTATCCTGTTTTGATACCGCTATTTATCACCTATGTTATATCTTTGGCAGTTGAAGCTTTTTTGGCTTTAGTTTATAAAAAGCAAGCTAAAGCTAAATTGAATTCTTTACCAAAGCTGACAATAGTAGCTATTACAGGCAGCTATGGTAAAACAAGCATAAAAAATTTTACAATGCAGATTCTTTCGCAAAAATATAAAGTTTATGCAACACCTAGAAGTGTGAACACGGTAGCGGGCATTGTTCGCGATATTAACGAATCTCTTCCTATGGATACAGAAATTTATATTTGTGAAGCGGGTGCTAGAGAAGTATATGATATTAAGATAATCACCGACTTTCTTCAACCTCAAATCGCTGTTATAGGTAAGGTAGGAGAGCAGCATATGGAGTATTTTAAAACTTTACAAAACATTATACTTACAAAACTACAAATTATGAGATCACCTCGTTTACAAAAAGCATTTATTCACACTTCTGTAACTAATGAGCCGCATGAAAAGGTTACATTCTTTGGTGATAATATCAGTAACGAAAATGCCACTTTAGATGCAACATCTTTTGCCCTGCATTTGGATAATGGTACGATAATTAATCTGCAAACAAAAATCTTAGGCGCATTTCAAGCTATCAATATCGATGCTGCTGTTTTAGTTGCCAATTATTTGGGATTGCAAAATGTGGATATCGTAAAAGCCGTAACAAACCTAAAACCTGTAGAGCATAGACTCCAGCGTATTGATGCCGGCGGAAAAATCATATTAGATGATGGATACAACGGAAATATCGACGGTATGCTTGAGGGAATCCGTCTTTGTTCGCTGCATCAAGGAGATAAAGTTATCGTAACTCCTGGTCTTGTTGAGAGCACAAAAGAGTTAAATAAAAAGTTAATAGAAGCCATTAATAAAGTCTTTGATACGGTTATAGTAACTGGTTCGTTAAATGCAGATATTTTTGAAGAGCTGCTACATGTAAAAGAAAAAATTATCTTAAAAGATAAAACAGAGTTGCAGGACATTTTGGCATCAAAAACTAAGGCCACAGATATTATACTCTTTGCTAATGATGCTCCAAATTTTATATAAGTGAGGGATAATGAAAAATATACTTTATGCTCCATGGCGGAGTGAGTACATAAATAAGGCCAAAATACAAGGATGCGTATTTTGCCATATTAGCCATAATAAAGAAGATGATACATCCGCACATGTGCTCTATAGAGATGAGGAGTGCTTTATTGTCATGAATAAATATCCATATACACCGGGTCATTTTATGATTATTCCCCATATGCACACTGATAATCTTGAGTCACTGCCGTCACAAACATGGCTGCATATGAGTGACTTAGCTCAAAAATCTGTTAGACTTCTCAAAGACGGGTTTGGTGCAAAGGGTGTAAATATTGGGATGAATTTAGGCGAAAATGCCGGTGCCGGTATAGCTGAGCATATCCATATGCATATAGTTCCAAGATGGCCGCGGGACACTAATTTTATAACATCTATAGCAAGTACGCGAGTATATTCGACAGATTTTGAAAAAGTATATATACGCCTTAAAGAGCTGCTGCCAAATTATATTTCTACTTCTTCTTTCTAGTTAGTATGATTCCAAATGCGATAACGATAATGAGCATTAAAACGATACCTTGACTCTCTACTATAAAACTTCCCATATATTTTTTCCATTTCTAATAAATTTATACGAAGTGTAACATTTTTAGCTGTATGTAATCAACTTGTAATTAAAATATCGTATGATTTCATTGTTTAAATTAAATCAAAGGTCTTAATTCATGAAAAAGTTTGTAAGTTTTGTAGTAGCAAGTACAATTGTAGTCAGTGCTGCATCTGCCTCACAGATAACAGGAACCGGTTCCTCGTTTGCCGCACCGGCATATAAGCATTGGTCATCAGCTTATTATAATGCGACTGAAAATGAAGTAACATACACGGCAACAGGCAGTGGCGCAGGTATCAGATCTATCAAAAAAAGATTGG
>WFMO01000170.1 GCA_015489055.1 Helicobacteraceae bacterium
TATAGGGAATTATAAAACTCTTGGTAACCTTCTGCGCAATGAGATTAAAAAACGGACACTTCAGGGAGTATTTTTAAAACATACTCTTTTTTCCTATGCGCTTATGAAAACAATCACACCTTCACTTAGTACGCAAGTTCAAAACTTTAACCTAGCCGATGTATTAAGTAAAAAAACCGATATAAAACTTCATGCCGGAGATAAATTTTATATTTTCAACAAATACAACAGTAGCGTTATCCCTTACGTCACGATTAACAATGAAGCAACAACAGATTTAAACACAACAACTAGTGATAATAATGGAACAACTTCTGTTGTTATTCAGCCGGGCAAGCGTCTTTATTACAAAAGTGCTATCTCTGCAAAAACTCTTTATCCAATCATAGCAAAAACAGGACAATACAGATACTACCAAGGTATGAGTGTAAGGGATCTAATCAACATGGCAGGTAAAACAAGTCATTATAATGCACTTGATGAAATTAGTATCACAACCTATCATACATATAATTTTATGCCAAAAACGATTATGCTTCAAGGTATAAAAGCACTGGATTATAAGCTCCAGCCTTTTGATAAAGTTGTTGTTTATAACTACTACAAGTTCCACCCAGTACACTCATTCATCATCTACGGTCAAGTCAATGTTCCAAAAAGTTATCCACTAGCAAAAGGAATGACGCTGCAAGGTGCTATTCGAGTTGCCGGAGGCTTCACTCAAAAAGCATATAAACAAAATATAGAAGTTGTTAGATATTACATAAAAAACAATGAGCGAAAAGTTCATATCATAGAAGTTCCGTATGCAAAAATAGACACATTTAAACTACATAATTTTGATGATATACATGTGCACAAGATACCAAACTGGGGGCATACCAAAGTTGTGACCATTAAAGGACAGGTGATGTTTCCAGGCACCTATGTGATACATACAGGTGAACGACTGGCCAGCGTTTTAAAGCGTGCCGGAGGATTTACAAACAATGCGTTTTTAAGAGGAGCCGTATTTACGAGAGCTTCTATCAAAAAACTTCAAAGACAAAGACTACAGCAATCGCTGCTTACACTAAAACAAAAAGCGTTGGCACTTAGTGCAAGTCCAAAATCTTTTGGTCAAAAGGGCTCAAAAACAAATCTTATAGCTATTACAGATATGATAGACAAGATGTCAAAAGAAGCTCAAAATCTTGGACCAATCGGCAGGATATCAATCAAACTACAAAAAAATCTAGCTCGTTTTGCCCTTAGCAAGTCAAATATCGTTCTTAAAAATCACGACACGCTTGACATTCCCTCACCAAACAATACAGTGTTAATTGTCGGTCAGGTTATGAGTCCGACAGCAGTTGTATATGCTAGCAATAACGCAAATTACTATATCAAACAAGCAGGTGGATTAACAAACAGAGCGGACAATGATCATATGTATGTCATACATGCAAACGGAAGTGCACAAAAGCTTGATACGGGCTGGTTTGGTAATGAAAATATAATACGTGCCGGAGATACTATCATAGTGCCTCAAGAGCTGATCACCTACTCAGGTCTTCAGATGACAAAAGATATCGCTTCTATTTTTTATCAATTTGCGCTCACTACCGCTTCTTTACATGTAATAGGAGTACTTTAAGATGCAGCACACTGGTAACAATAACAACTGTATAGATGAGGATGAGATAGATTTAAGAGAACTTTTTGGCACCATATGGGCCAACAAGTTCAAAATAGCTATCTTTACTTTTATAGTAACATCGCTAACGATAGTATATGTGCTCACAAAACCCAACCAATATACTTCATCAACCATATTGGCTCCACAGGGACAGACAAAGAGCATAAGTCTTGGCGGACTGTCATCACTTGCAAGCATGGCCGGCGTAAATGTTGGAGGAGGCGTAATGGACGCATACCATTCACTTAAAATCATACTTGGGAGTTACGCATTTGAAAAGATGATGGTTAAAAAATATCATCTAATTAATCTGCTCTCAACGTCCAATATGAAAAAAGAGTTTGTTTTTCCTTTTGGCTACAACGGCATGTACAATCTGTTTCATTCAAGCAAAAAATCAAACAAGAGTTACGCCGATAAAGAGTATTTGACCATTAAAGCATTAAAAAAAATTATCTCCATAAGTAGCAGTAAAAAGAGCGGAGCAATAACTATGAGCGTTAAATTGCCTGACAGATTTTTGGCAAAAAGGCTACTTGATATTTATCTGAAAAACTCAACGGCATATCTGCGTACTATCGATATGAAAAATATTAAACAGAAGATAAAATATTACCAAAAAGAGCTAGCTGGCACTAACAACATCCAGTTAAAAACTCAAATCAGTCAATACATAGCAAATCTAATGCAAAAAGAGGTATTTGCAAATGCAAATCCTTACTATACCGTAAAGCAGATAACCAAGCCCGAAGTACCTTATATCAAAGATAAAGCAGGTCCAAAAAGAGCGCTTATTGTCATAGTTGCTTTTATCACGTCAATAATCTTAGCGGTATTTGGAGTGTTTTTTGTAGAATTTTTAAAAAATAACAAAGAAGAAGATATGAGTCCAAAGACTAATCAATAGTCTTAAACTTATATGATACTCCGATATTTACAACAAGATCATTTAATCCGCCATTTATCGCTTTAACATCTCCAAAAGAAGCATTAATGGCAAAATCATCTGTTGGCGCATATTGCACCCCTGCCATCGGTTGAACTATAAAACCACTACCCGTATCAACACCACCGCCTCCGCCAACGCCCGCACAGAGTGTGGTAAAAAGATTTATATTGTTTCTAACTTGCAATCTTCTTCCAAATCCAACCAGGCCAACTGAATAACCTCCTGCATTGCCGCTATATGCGCTAAGAGCTTCTGCGCTAAAATAATCATGATTATTTAGGTATCTGTCAATTTTCATGCCTATTAGGTTGAGATTGCGTTTATTCCCGATATATGTCTGATTTGCAAGCGTAATATCTACTTCGTAATCTCCAAAACTCTGATAGCTTGACAATGGTTGATAACTGCTACCGACTGATAATGATTTAAGCGTATAATTGACTGACATCATAAGTGACGTAGCTTGAAAATTTCCATTAAATGCTTTTATGTGTCCTAGTTCCGAGCTAAGAGTCAGCTTATTGTTTAGTTTTGCGTATAAACCAACGCTTTCTTGATGTACAATTCCGCCGCCAGTATCAATTTTGCCGCCTCCCGCTGCTCCAATGGCGGTTTTTATATATCCTCCAAAATATTGACTAAATGGCTGTTTATACCCGAGACCTCCGAAAAATTGCGCATATCCGCTTGCATCGCCGCCGCCGGCACCTGCGGCCTGAATGAAAGCTATAAAGTTATGATGCAGATACTTTCCATACTCAAATCCAACCAAATCAAGATGATTTTTAGACACTTTACCACTGGTGTCAAGAGTACCCTCAGGTATAAAGTATCTCTCTAAAATAAGTGAGAAATATGTATCACTCCATCCCATTTTTAGATGATGCATTTTAGCAAAAGTCTCAATGTCGTTTATTATCATAGGAGAGTTTGTATTTTTCTTGTGAACTTCCGTAAAGGGTATCGAGAGTTTTGCATATAGCTGATTACTATTAATTTGACCGTTTGGAAAATCAACTTTGCTTACACCTGCGCCGATATTGTATCCATGCATATCATACAGCATACCAAGATGCGGCCTAAGCATTAGCCCGCCGCCTTGAGCGGCTGCACCACCGCCGCCACCGCCAACAAACATGCCAACATCAGCAAGCAGGTTATGAGTGATGGGAAATTTGTATCCACCCTCCACTCCGCCGGTAAAAAAACCTCCTCTGTGCCCTGTTACCGCGCTATATATACCAAGACCAACATAAGCATGCCCAAAATCATAAAGATAACTGGTTCCGAGTAAGCCCATTTTTTCGTTACGCGGAAGAGTCAGTACATCATAAGTAACACCATAATGACCTTTTTGGACAAATAAGCTGCCGGCTAAAAGAGGTACACTTATACCACATATTATTAAAAACCTCCCAAACATCGCACTTCCTTATCTTACAAGCTTCTTTTTAATAGCCAAAAACACTTCTGTTACGTTATCAATATTATCTGACCGCGCCTAGAGAGTCTCTGCTTCAAACTATTTTAAACGTATTACTTCTCATACTTTCTTAAATACCAATCAACAGTCTTTATTATCCCGCTCTCAAAATCTTCATCAGCTTCCCAGCCTAGTTCGTTTTCCAGTTTTGTGGCATCTATTGCATAGCGTCTGTCATGTCCTGCACGGTCGTCAACAAAAGTTATCAGTTCCTTATAGCTTTTGTTTCCTTGTCGTGGTATTTTTTCATCCAAGATGGATGTAATGGCATTAACTATCTGAAGATTTGTTCTCTCATTTCTTCCGCCAATGTTATAAACATTGCCCTTTTGACCTGTGTGATAAACTAAGTCTATGCCTTTACAGTGATCAAGTACATAAAGCCAGTCTCTTATATTTTTACCATCTCCGTAAATCGGGATAGGTTCATCTGCTATACATTTACGGATGATAGTCGGGATGAGTTTTTCATCATGTTGTTTTGGGCCGTAGTTGTTTGAGCAGTTTGTGATTACAGTATTGAGACCATATGTCTCTTGGTAGCTTCTTACTATCATATCTGAACTCGCTTTAGAAGCTGAATATGGAGAGTTTGGAGCGTAAGGCGTCTCTTCGGTGAAAAGGTCTCTTGGATTGTCTGATAGCGTTCCATATACTTCATCAGTTGAGATATGATGAAATCTGGCATCTTCGTAACCATCTTTACATGTAAAGGGTTTTTGCATCCAATATTTTTGTGCGACATCTAGCAGCGTAAAAGTGCCATTGACATTTGTTTGTATAAACACTCCGGGATTTTTTATAGAATTGTCAACATGACTCTCTGCCGCAAAATGGATGACTCCTTGGATGTCGTATTCGTTAAAGATGAACTCTACAAGTTCACGATTGCAGATATCGCCTTTGATGAATTTGTAGCGAGGGTTGTTTTCTATCTCTTTGAGATTTTGCAAGTTGCCTGCATAAGTGAGCAGGTCAAGGTTTACGATGTTGTAATTTTCATATTTTTCTATAAAATATGGCACAAAGTTACTTCCTATGAAGCCTGCGCAGCCTGTTACTAAAATCGTTTTATTGTTGTTGTTAAACATATTACTTTCTTTCTCCCATAATTCTTAAACATTCATCTAAACTATCTTTCCAATAAGAAATAGTTAGATTAAACTCTTTTTTTATCTTTGCCTTATTCAGTAAGCTGTAATGAGGTCTTTCTGCTGGCGTTGGATACTCTTTTGTCTCGATTGAGCTGATTTTACAATCTAGTTTTGCCATTCTCATTATCTCTTTTGCAAAATCATACCAGCTAAGAACGCCTTCGTTTGAGTAGTTGTATATTTTTACTTTTTCATTTTTAATATTTGGTATTATATCAAGGATAGCTTGTGCTAAGTCTTTTGCATAGGTTGGTGTGCCAACTTGGTCAAAAATGACTCCTAGTTGATCTTTCTCACGACCTAGTCTAAGCATTGTTTTTACAAAGTTAGCTCCAAAGCTAGAGTAAACCCATGAAGTTCTGATAATTATGGAGTTTTTAGGGTTAATTGCCTGCATTGCTTTTTCACCTGCAAGTTTAGTGTATCCATAAACTCCATTTGGATTTGTCTTGTCATCTTCGTTGTATGGTTTATAGTTTTTACCATCAAATACATAATCTGTTGAAATATGAATGAGTTTTATATTCTTATCGTTTGCCGTTTGTGCCAGATGTTTCGTTGCAAGATGGTTTACTTTGTCTGCATTCACTTTGTCTTCTTCAGCTTTATCTACTGCCGTATAAGCTGCACAGTTTATTATTATATTAATGCTGTTTATTTGTATAAAATTATTTATTGCTTCTTCATTTGTAA
>WFMO01000171.1 GCA_015489055.1 Helicobacteraceae bacterium
CAAAAATCGATTACTTTCATCTGCTGCATCTCATCTAAATGTTTTTTCAACAGTTCAAGCTTACTAAAGAGCAAAACCTCATCAACAACCTTACCCTTATTTAAATCATAATACCCACACCCTAAAATATCTGCACTTACACTCGAAGCAAACAGATAATAAAATTCAAGTTGAAAATCAGTCGCTTTTGTAATATTTTTAGCTGTATAAGTTGGATATTTTCCACTTTTGTAATCTAGCACATACAATCTGCCATCTTTGCTATCTATCCTGTCAATCTGTCCGCTTAACTTAATATTTTTATATTTATATGTAAATTGTTGTTCACAGTTTGTGACGATAAAGCCATCACTAAAACGCTCTATCTCATTTTGCACAAAAGCATCTATCTTTTTTTTCCATAACTCTAATTGATACTTCTTTAAGTTTGTCGAGCAATATATTGCATCTATCTCTTTTACAAACAGAGCTTTTAATTTGGCTTTACTCTCAAATCTATTGTGCTCACTGTAGATCTTTCTTAAAACCTCATGCAAGTCACTACCTATCTCGTACTCTTTTATATAATCAGACGCCACTTCATGTTTTTTTATATTTAGGATATATTTGTAATAATATCTTCGCTTACATTCAAGCAGTATTTTTAATGATGAGGCTGAGATGGTGCTTTTTGTAAAATCATATTGCAGTTTAATCTCGTCTTCTTTTAACGCAGCAAGCGGCATGGCAGTTTTATACAAGATATCCATATACGCAGCAGTATCTTCTATTTTTTTTACAGGGATATTTAACTGCGTTAAAAATCTTGACGGTGCCTTGTCGTGATCGCAAGATATACTTACATGTAAAGCACGACTAAACAAAAGGGTATAATAGTGTCGTTGCAGATCTTCTCTGTCTTTACTCGTAGGAAGTGATGCGCTAGCACGCAGTTGTGAGCTTAGATACATATCTTTATCGATTCGTTTTGGCACATTGGCATCATTAAAATCGACTACAATCACTCCTTTAAAGCTGATATGTCTGCTCTCAAGCAGTCCCATAACAGTAATTTTACCTCCGCCTATATCATCGATAGTGCGCTTAGAAAGTCTTTGCATAAACATATGCAAAACTGTTTTTAAGTTGTAACTGCTATAAGCATCTTGAAGTTTTAAAAATGAATGCAACTCCTCTTGCACAATTTTCTTTTCATAGCTGCTCTTAGTGGATGCTATAGCTAACTCAACAAGACCTTTGAAGTCTATATCTTTTATATTTTTATAATAAATCTCGGAAATAGCTTCATAAAAATCTGCTCCTTCTCGTAAAAGCCGCGCCCTATTTTGTTCTGTTGGCGCTTCTATATACTGACATGAAGCATCAAGATATTTATAAATACCCGACTCACAAAACGGATACCCCATCGCAAAATTAAAATTATTCTCTTTGTCATAAAGTTTTAGATATTTTGCAAATGATTCATCCGGTACAATAACAACTATCTCTTGTGGCTTTATCCCAATATTGATATAATCAAAAATCATCTTCTTCACAAATGCCACTTGAACAATCCTGCCCTCAAAACTATGGCAGATTATACTACTATAATTTTTTAACGCTTTTTTAGATAGCACTTGTTTTTTACTAATATCTAATTCGTATCTATGCTCTTTTGCTAGATCAAAACCTAGTTTTTTAAATTTTGATATCATTTTTTCACTAAAACGCGTAAGGCTTAATACGATTATAACCTCTGCATATTGGCTACATTCATGTATTAGGTCAAATTCAAAATTTGTCAAATAGCCCTCTACAAAAATTTTAATATCTCCCATCAAAAGAAGTTGATCTTTATTTAGCTTATATAACGAAGGCAAAAAGATAGGATCTAAGATGCGATTATTCATGCAAAGCATTTTATATCTATGATAAAGCTTATTTAAAATAGCCAGGTGTTCTTCATATTCTGCATAAGAATCAGCAGATTCAAGTGAAGAAATATCTACCTTCTCACCTGCTAATTCAGTAAAAAAATTAAAAATATAACTACTGTTTTGAGTAAAAGTAAAAAAATTTCGCTCTATATTTAAAATTTCAAAGCTTTTGAAATTCGATGCTTCTAGCAAAAGAAGAACACGAGTGTCAGCATCTGGGACAATAAAATCTTTTGCCACACAAACACGGTTTAAAAATTCCGACATAGTCATAAAATCTGGTAAAAAGGAGGTGTGTAGTTTCTCAAAATCCATAATCCTAGCCCTAATTGAGCGAGAGCTAGGTAAAATCTCTATTGGATTTTTAGTCATAAAAGTGTCTAAAAGGTTCTTGTGATGTAATTATCATCCATAGTATCTGTTTTTATATTATAGTATCTCTCATAACGACGAACTCTTACGTCAGCCATAATATTCCATCTACCTTTTCCGTCAAGTTTAGTTATAAAGGTATATACGCCGTTATCAACACTTACGGGCTTTGTGATTGTTACATTATCCCTGTCAGTCATAGGACGCGTTGCTATAATTTTAAACTTTGCATTATCTACGGGTTTGCCTGACTTTGTGACAACCTTATAAACGATAACAGCATGAGAAGGATGCAGGCGGCTTGATAAATACTCTATATTATACCGCTTGTCAAAAGCTATCTTATCCCTTATAATAAGATTGGCATCCCTGTCTGCTTTTTGATAATTCATCATATCGGCACGGTCAAGCACCACATGGCTGTCTGCAACAGCCACAATTGTCCAAATAACCAGTCCAATAAGCCCTACATGTGCCCCTGTTATAATTAATGGCCATCTGTTATGATCAGTAATTTTAATCATTTTTTCCTCTTTTTGTGATTCGATCTAATTTTTAAATACCTAAAACCAGCATATAATAATACACCATAAAAGATAATCCTTAGTAAATCCATCATGTCATGTGTAGTATTTCCCACATTGGCCTTTAGAGTAACATGTTTTGCTTTTGCAATTTGTGAAGCAATATCTGCATACCCATTAAAAAGAGCGGCACTGTACTTGTCGTTTGTCTCTACTTTGCCTTTAGTTCTTTGTGCTAAAAGAGGGATAATAGTACCTCCATCATTTAGCGCTGTAGCTTTAAACTGTTCAAAATTTTTACTATAAACGATTGCAATATACAGAGAATTTAAAAATGATGAAGCAGGAGATAGCACCTGCTGTTTATTAAAATACTTATATAAAGATTTTGGCCTAGCTATGATATCGACTTTTTTATTTGATGCAGAAAAAGTTAATAAAATAGTCGGATGTTTAAAAGTCTTGATAAGATTACTCTCATACTGATATATTGTCTGATTGTTTTCTAGTGTTTTTAGTATGACCAATCTTAAAGATATGCCTGTCTTATTGTATAGTTGTGAACCCAGCTTATTTATATACTGTGCAAACTTAGGCTTATTAAAAACCTGATCCTTGTATAAATATTCCCCTGCATAAGCAGTTGTAACGCCATATATCAACAATACGAGGACAAAAAATCCCCGATTAAAACTTTTCAATCTTTAACTCCAAACTAAGTCATAAAAAGATGGTTGGGAGTCAAAACCGACCACAAAGTCACTATTGCCAATATAACCAGTCCAAATGTTATTATTCTTATCATAATATATCCTTATTTCACAGTTTCAACATAAACACGATGTTTAGCAGCAATTGCCGGGCTGCCAAACTCGGGAATCTGTTTAGCGTTTACTATTTTAAAATATTTAACTTGATTTGTTCTTTGAACATGCCATCCCCAGATATTAAGACCTACAAGCAGTGACAATAAAATTGCCACGGCTATAAAATAACCACTTAACCCGTCTAATGCAAAAAGTCCAGAACCTTTAAAGTTTTTATCAGCCATAATTATTCTCCTTTACTTATTGCTGTAACATATGTAGCTACTGCTTTAAGCTGTACTGGATTTAAATTTTTAAATGCCGGCATAACTCCGATAGCACCATGTTTTCCATGCCTTACAATGTG
>WFMO01000172.1 GCA_015489055.1 Helicobacteraceae bacterium
GATTGTTTAGTTTAACTTTGCTTCATACAATCTGCAAAACTACACAAAGCGAGTCCTATAAATTCATCTTACGCTAAGACTCACGCAAGATATATCTAAAAAAGGGTTATACTCCAAACCTTGCTTATTTAGAATCGGCAAGTGAAGCAGCCCGCCTCTTGCGAGGGGTTAAAACTTAAGCTACTGCTAAAGCTGGGCGGTAATTTGTATTGTTTGCGTTTAAGCAAGTTGAGCCGCGTAACGGAAGTGCTCAGTCCGGCATGCAATCATAAGCTGCCAAATCCTGTCGAAACCAGGTCAGCCCCATAGGGTGAAATAATACCATATTTTTTGTTTTTTATATATTTATTTCATTTTTTATGATATCTGCGAGATTGCAGCATTGCTCAATTTTGTTTGTGTAACTAAGATTTTCATTTAGTAATATTTTAACAAAAGCGGATCCAACGATAACACCATCGGTATTTTTAGATTTTTCCTTTGCTGTTGTTTCGTTTACTCCGAATCCCACATATACAGGTGTGGATGTATGAGCTCGAATTGATGAGATAAAAGGTGTTAAATCTTCGCTTGCAGCAGTCCCAGTAATACCGGCATAAGCTACCATATATATAAATTTCTGCGCATTTTTGGTTATCTCTTTGATACGTTCATCAGAATCAGTAGGTGCAACAAAGGAAATATTAGCTATAGAATGTTTTTGAAATATCGTTTCATATACCAACGCTTCTTCAAAAGGTAGATCCGGTATAATTAAACCGCTTACATGTAGATTTTGCATTACTTTTGTCAGTTTATCTATTTTGTATTGATAAAACGGATTAAAATATCCCATCCATAAGGTATCAACCTCCTGCGATATTTCGCGTGAGATATCTAAAAGATCTTGAAATTTAAATCCACTTTGCAGCGACAAATGATTGGCTTCCTCTATAACGGGACCGTCTGCTACTGGATCTGAAAATGGAACGCCTAATTCTAGGCTGTCAACTCCGTGCTGTGCTAATGAAAGGGCTAAATCAATACTAAAAGATTTCTCCGGATAGCAAGAAGTTATGTATGCTACTAATTTTTTCAATGTTTATCCGTTGTCTGGTAGTTTTAATAGGGAGAAATCTATTTTGCTAAGCTTTTTGTCCAGTTGCAAATCATCGTGCCACACAAGAAGCATATCATGGATTTTAAATAACCATGTGATGACTTCTTCGCTT
The DNA here is from genome assembly GCA_015489055.1 of Helicobacteraceae bacterium. GTDB lineage: Bacteria > Campylobacterota > Campylobacteria > Campylobacterales > Sulfurimonadaceae > Hydrocurvibacter. The sequence goes on from WFMO01000172.1 coordinate 1,212, forward strand.
GCCATCTCTGGGTAGCTGCGCAATGTATCTAAATAATTTTCTACAAAAGACGTTAACCGACTTATGGGTTCAATTTTTAAAAAACCTGATGCAGATTTTAGATTATGAAAAATCCGAAACAGCTCATTAAGATTTTCGTGATAATTATCTTCTTTATCCAACTTTGCAATTAGAGGCTCTAACAATTCGAGCATAATGCCATAATGGTCCAAAAATTCATCTACAATCTCAAAATCAAAGTTGTTTTCTAGATTTTGTCTTGCACCCATAGTGAATGATCTCCTATTTAATATGCATTATATCATTTTTTGGCTAAAATCCATGTTAAGATTAGTTATGAAAAGAAAACATAAATGACAAAAAAAATGACGATTACTAAAATTTTAAACTCTAAAGGCGAGCGTCCTCTTGTCATGTTGACTGCATATGACGCTTTATTTGCAAAATTGTTTGAACAGAGTGTTGATATTTTATTGGTAGGTGATAGCTTAAATATGAGTTTTGCGGGTCAAGAGGATACGCTAAGTGCGACTCTAAATCAGATGATTTATCATGCAAACGCGGTTTGCAAAGGAGCTCCTTCTAGTTTTGTTATATGCGATATGCCTTTTGGAACTTACAATTCAAAAAAACAAGCGCTACAAAATGCAACTAAAATTTTTCAAAATACAAAGGTGGATGCTGTTAAGCTTGAGGGTGATGCTTCAAAAGCAGGTATAGTTAAGCATTTGACTAGTCACGGCATTGCGGTATGCGGACACATAGGTCTGCTACCTCAATCAGTTAGAAGTGAAGGCGGATATAAAGTTAAGGGCAAAGATGAAAAAAGTGCGCTTTCTTTAATGGAAGATGCTAGAGAATTGCAAAATGCAGGAGCTTTTTGTATAGTTATAGAAGGCGTTAAAGCAGATGTTGCCACTAAAGTAGCTCAAGATATTGATATTCCGATAGTGGGTATAGGCGCTGGTTGTGGTGTTGACGGTCAAGTGTTGGTCTATTCGGACATGCTTGGCCTGTTTGAAGAGTTTACGCCAAAATTTGTGAAAAAATATCTAAACGGTGCAGAGTTGATAAAAGATGCCGTCAGGCAGTATGCCGAAGAAGTTGCCTCAGGAATATTTCCAAGCCAAGAGTATTCGTATTAAAGGGTCGATATGGAGCGTTTAGTAGAGATCGAGAAATTTACGGCAGAAGAGAGTAGTGAAATTACCTTGCGACCTGATGTTTGGAGTCAATATATCGGTCAAGAGCAGATCAAAAAAAATCTTTCTGTGTTTATACAAGCTAGTAAGCAACGTGAAGAAGCGCTTGATCATATGCTTTTTTTCGGGCCGCCCGGTCTTGGTAAGACAACATTGGCTTTTATTGTAGCAAATGAAATGAATGCAAACATAAAAGTTACAGCAGCGCCGATGATTGAAAAGGGTGGTGATTTAGCGGCAATTTTGACAAATCTGCAGGAGGGTGATATTTTATTTATAGATGAGATTCATCGTCTCTCTCCTGCTGTTGAAGAGATTTTGTATTCATCTATGGAAGATTTTCGAATAGATATCATAATAGGAAGCGGTCCTGCCGCTCAAACCGTTAAAATTGATCTACCTCGTTTTACTCTCATAGGAGCGACAACAAGAGCGGGTATGCTTTCAAATCCTCTTCGTGACAGATTTGGCATGAATTTTAGAATGAATTTCTACTCATCTGATGAACTTTCTTTGATTGTTATGCAAGCATCTAAAAAACTTGAAAAGCTTATAGATAAAGATGCAGCCTTAGAGATTGCAAAACGTAGTCGCGGAACACCCAGAATCGCTCTTAGGCTATTAAAGCGTGTGAGAGATTTTGCAGAGGTTGAAGGCGATGGTGTTATAAAGCATGGGCTAACATTATATGCTCTTGAAGAGCTTGGTATAAATTCATATGGGTTTGATGAGATGGATATACGGCTATTAGAACTGCTTGTCATGGCTAAAGGTCGTCCTATGGGACTTAGTTCCATAGCGGCATCTTTAAGTGAAGATGAAGGAACTATCGAAGATGTTTTCGAGCCTTATCTTATAGCTAACGGCTATATCCAAAGAACCGCCAAAGGAAGGCTGCCAACACAAAAAACTTTTGAGATTTTAAAATTTGAAAATCCACAACAAGGCTTATTGGAATGAAGCCTCAATATTTTCTATTGCTTCTTTTTGGTTCATCGATGTATTGGATGTATCTATTGTATAAGCCATTTTTACTAACTTTTTTAATTGCGGCTCTTTTGGCTATCTCAACTGCTAAAGTACAGGCGTATTTTACAATTCTTACAAAATCACGATTGCTTGGAGCAATAATCAATACTTTTTTGCTTGCAGTGCTATTTTTTGTTCCTTTGGGATATTTTTTAACTAATTTAACACTTGAACTCAATCATCTAGATCCAACGATTATTTCTAAAGCTATTCACACTATTAAAGCTTTTTTAATTCAGCCACCCCAATATCTTGCCTTTATAAAACCGTATGTTGGAGACATTGTAAGTCATATTCAGTTAAACAACATGGCATCCAGAGCACTTTCGTTAGCAGGCGCAGTGGGTGTGTATAGTGCCGGTTTTTTAAAAAATACTTTTTTAATTATTATTTTTTATTTTTTTGCCCAGTATTATGGCGAGGCTATTGTGAAGTTTACGAAAAAAATAATTAAATTTTCTGACAATGAAAGCGGTCTGATAATCTATGAACTCTCTTCTGTGATGAGTACAGTTTTTTATTCTATCTTGGCAACTGCTATTTTAGAGGGAGCACTCTTTGGGATAGCTGTATCATATCTTGGATATAACGGGCTTTTGTATGGCATAATGTATGGCTTTACCTCTTTGATACCTGTTGTCGGGGGTGTGGTTATGTGGCTTCCTTTTGCTCTTTATGAACTGAGTCTGGGACATACGAATGAAGCTGTTTTTATATCTGTTTATTCAATCATTATTATATCTGTAATAGCAGATACATTTATCAAGCCTATAATAATTAAAGAGATAAATACTAGACTCATAAGATCAAACGTAGAACTAAATGAATTGATAATCTTTTTTGCTATTATTGCAGGATTGGCTTCATTTGGTTTTTGGGGTATGATCTTAGGACCGGCTATTACATCTTTTTTTCTGGCACTGATCAAACTTATTGAAGTTAAATCAAACGGTATTATAGAGTAAAGAGTATCTATTTATAGATTTGCGGATAATCATTTTTCCATCTTCTGTGTATCCAAAACCACGGTTTTGGGTTTTTAAATATCTCTTTTGTAAGCCAGGATGCTTGTAGTTGTGTAGAGATCAAAATATCATGATTCATATCTTCTGTTTTTGGCACTATAAGCTCATCATAAGCCTCAATCAAATAACTCTCATCTGTTTGATTTGTTTTATGTATTAGTATCGGGATGAGTGCCGCATCAAATTTTCTGGCAAGATATCCTGTGATTTTTGTCTGAAGAGTTGGATGATTTAAAAAATTAACTTTAAGTCCGTCTTTTTTGTTGACATTGATATCCATCAAAAATGCTACTGATTGTTTATTTTTAAGGCGTTTAATCAAGCTTTTTGCAGCACCATGTTTTTCGACATAATCTATATTCCACTTTGATCTTGCACTTAAAATATAGTTATTAAAATATCTGTTTTTCATACTCTTATAAACAACGGTCAAAGGTACGATTTGCGCACTTAGCATCTGCGCACCTAATTCCCAAGCCCCATAATGTGCTGTTATAAAAATAATAGGTCTGTTTTGCTCCTTGGCCTTTTTTACCACATCAATATTTTTAAACGTTACATTTTTGGCAATATCATCAACTGATTCATAATGCCCTTGTATTGTATGTAAAAAATTCACAGCAAGAGTTTGATATGAACTTTTAGTTATATCTTTTATAAGTTCTTCACTTATATCCTCTCCATATACAAATTTAAGGTTTTGAGATGCCACTTTTGTATATCTTTTACTAAGAGTATATGCAAGATTTGCAATCCCTATAAAAAATTTCTTTCTTGCAGTTTTTGGAAATAACATAATTATCTTTTCAAAAACTAAAAAACTATAAAAGCTCAGCATTTTAAAATCTCCATGGCTCGTTTGATGATTGTTTGAGGTGGAATACTGCCGATAGATATATCGTTTTTATTAATACGCGAAATATCTACCTTTGTATCAGAACATATTGCCAGATTAATACCTGTTTCATACATCATTCTTTCGTTTGTCGGTCCAAATATCACAATAGAGGGTTTGTTATACGCCCAGGCAAGATGAGTGGGTCCCGTGTCGTTTCCTATGGTTAACGATGAATGACATATAAGTGCTGATAGTTCGTTTAGATTTAACTTAGGCGTTATCACCGCATTTTTACAATGAGCTTGGATAAAACTGGCGTCTTTTTTTTCACTATTTGTACCCCATGTTAGATATATTTTACATGAAAAAGCTTTGCAGACCTCAACTAGTTTTTCTTTTGGATAAATCTTATTTTTATAAGATGCGCCTGTAACTATGACTACATATTGTTGTGGGGCGAAGTCAGGTTTAGTGTATATCTGAAGCAGTGGATCTTTGTTATCTATCATCTTTTTTGTTACATGTAAATCTAACGCATCATTGATAAGTGCTATATTTCTCTTGATGATATTTTGCGTATATGCAATACTTGAGTGTGTTTGATAAAAAATAGATGCTATAGCTTCACGTGCGCTGTATCTGCTGTATCCGTGTATGTTTTTATCTATAATTCTTGCTATGATTGATGATTTTAAAAGTCCTTGCATGTCTATAATTAGATCATAAGTCGGCAACTTCCTTAGTTTTGATATCAATTTTATAAAAAGTTTTAGACTTTTTTGTTTTTTTATCTGTTTTAAATTAACAGTATATACTTGATTTATCAGCGGATGAGTCTCAAGCAAGGGCGCAAACGAGTCTTCACAAATCCAATCTATCTCAATATCCGGATATGCCTGCTTAATAAACTGCAACACAATGGTAGCGTTTATGATATCTCCAAGTGCCGATAATCTGATAACGGCTATATGTTTATAGGAATGTTTCATTGACGTAATTATACCAATCCTAGCTAAAAAATTTCAAAAAACTCTTTTTTTTAGGTTTTGTTAGAGATTGCCTGAGTAATAA
>WFMO01000173.1 GCA_015489055.1 Helicobacteraceae bacterium
GTTGATATAGTTTTTTTCTTTCATTTGATCCTGCTATGTTAAGTTGTGCTCTATATTTGGCAATTGTTCTTCTCACCATTGTAACTTTAAACTTTTCTTCGATTAGTTTTAATAATTTCATATCGCTTAGAGGCTTATCTCTTGACTCATTTTTAACCAGTAAAACAAGATACTCTTTTATAGCTGAATTTGAAACATCATCACAAATAGCAGTTGTAAAAAAATCTTTCATAGCAAGCGTACCTCTGTTACATGCGATATATTTGTTAGCAATTGCACGCGAGATGGTTGATGGATTGTGCCCAAGTTCATCTGCTAATGTTTTAAGTGTTAAAGGACGAATATCTCCACCTGTAAAAAAATCGTACTGATATTCTACAATCATCAGTCCTATTTTGTAAAGAGTAGCTTTTCTCATCTGCAAAGCATCCACAAGACTTTTGGCTTCTTTAATCTTTTGTGTGATAAAAGGGTGATTTACCTCATAAGACTCATCGATATGTATAACAGGATAGTAACTATCATTTAGCTTTACCTCTATACCGTCATCATCGTTAAAAAATATAAAAATATCCGGTATTATCTGTGCTGAATCTTCAAGATAATCTATCGCAGGAGGATTGTTTAGTCTCCCTATTGCTCTAACGGCTTCTTGAAAATAAGCTTGATTTTTATAAATATGGATATTATCCATGTTGTTTACCAATTTAATGGCAAGGCTGTAAACATCATCAGAAATATCTAAAGATTGAAGCTGAAATAAAAATGATTCCGTAATATTTTTTGCCCCGATACCCGTCGGCTCAAGATATATAAACCGTTGCCTTATTTCTTCAAACTTAACTAAATCAATATCAAGGCGGATGCAAAAATCCTCTTCATCCGCATCATAGTATCCGTTTTCATCAAGATTTTCTACTATATACCTTGCAATTTTTTGTGAGATAGGAGTTGGAAATAAAGGGGCATCAAGCTGCTCTTCTAAAACATCGTATAAAGATTTTTTTTGAATTGTTAGAGCTTCAATCTGCTCCGTCTTGGAATTGGACACATTTGTAAAAAGAAGCTTTTTCGGCAGTTTATCCGTAAAAGTATCTTCAAAACCTGATGACACCTCCACAACGGGATTTGACTGCACAAAAGGCTGCACAATCTCTTCAAGCTCATTTAAACCGGAATGCAAAATAGGTAGCCAGCTACGCAAAGTGTTCGATAATTTTACTTTGGTCTGAACGCTCTGTCTGGCTTTTAAAGCCGGCATATCATCTCCTTAGGTGTTTAAAATCTAAAATCTGCTCCTAGATAATGAGTTCTTACATCTTCATTATGACTAATCTCCTCACTGGTGCCACTAGCTAGTAGTGAGCCTGATTTGATAACATATGCCCTATCACAAACTGAGAGCGTTTCTCTTACGTTGTGATCTGTTATTAAGACGCCTATATCATAAGAGACTAACTGTTTTATAACTGTTTGAATATCTAAAACAGCGATGGGATCAACCCCTGCAAAAGGCTCATCGAGTAAAAGAAATTTTGGCTTATTTACCAAAGCCCGTGCAATTTCAACACGACGGCGTTCGCCACCACTTAAACTAACACCCTTTCTATACCGTATAGGTTCTATATTAAACATATCTAGCAGTTCTTCTATACGCTGAGTTTGCTCATGCTTATCTAATCGCAAGGCTTGCGCGGCTACAAGCAAATTATCTTCAACGCTTAAATCTTTAAAAATAGAAGCTTCTTGAGGTAAATAACCTATCCCTTTAATAGCACGCTTATGAAGAGGCATATCTGAGAGATCATCATCATCAAATAATACATGCCCACTGGTTGCTTCAATAAGTCCGCATATCATATAAAAAGTCGTTGTCTTGCCAGCACCGTTTGGACCCAAAAGACCTACAACTTCTCCACTGTCAACCTCAAGAGATATATCTTTTACTATTTCAAGAGCTTTAATTTTTTTTACTAGTTTTTTAGCTTTTAGCGTATGCATCGTTGACCTTATAAACTCTTTTATTACCTAATTTTTCAATCTCGATTGTTATAAACGGTATCTCTGCGCTCATTAAAATTTCCATAAGATCGTTATCTCCCCATTCAATAAAATGATAACCCTCCTTCTCTAACTCTTCCAGCATTCCAAGTGCCA
>WFMO01000174.1 GCA_015489055.1 Helicobacteraceae bacterium
ATGATATTTTGACTAACTGCCTGTTGTTTTTGCTTAGCATCTAAAACGCGTAAAATAGCTCGCATATCATACTGCACGAGTTCATCATAAATCAAACTAAACGGATTATCATTATGCATCTCATATTCACTAAAATCAATTTTGTTAAACACATCATCTCTTAGAGTAACAAGTTGCTTTGACATAAAAGCATTGTCCCTGTTTTGCTGTAGTTTTTTTCGTACACCAAGTGGCATTACGGTATCTATATGCTCGTACAGATTCTCTATTGTTTTATATGCGGCAATTAATTTTTGTGCAGTTACTTTACCTATGCCTTTTACTCCGGGTACATTATCGGCACTGTCGCCTAAAAGTGCTTGAAAATCTATAAACTGTTTTGGCGAAACTCCATATTTTTTGATACACTCATCTTCATTGATATCTCTTTTTTTAATCGCGTCAACAAGCACGACCCTGTTATCATCTATCAATTGATAAAGATCTTTATCGTGTGACACAACCTTTACATGTAAGCCCTGTTTTAACGCAAGGTGCGCAACTGTAGCTATAATATCATCTGCCTCATAACCACTAAGCCCTAGCGTTTTAAAACCCATTTTTTCTATCCATGAGATGGCTACAGGGAGTTGTTGGGATAACTCCTGCGGTGGCGGCGGTCTGTTGGCTTTATAATTTTTATCTATATCATTTCTAAAAGTCTTACCTTTAGAATCAATGGCAAATACAAGATAATCGCTGTCGTAATCTTTTTGTAAAGATGAGATAAAATTTACAAATCCGGTTAAAAGTCCGGTAGGAAACCCCTCTTTATTGCTTAGATGCTGGGGAAGAGCATAAAAACTTCGAAAAAAAAACCCAAAAGTATCAATGATGGTTATTGTTTTTGACATGTATTATCCTAAAATCGTGATTATAGCAGATTTTATGTTTTTTTGATAAAATAGTAACTATGAAAACATATAACACATATTTCACCGATTTTAACACATTACATAAATTTATCAAAAACAATTCTATTTGCGATAATGAAAAATTATTAATTCAGATGTTTACATCACTAACTAAAAAGCAAGAGATAATATCAATGCTAAAAGAGATCTCTTCATTACTGCCAAGTGCTCATCTTGTAGGTGCAACTAGTGAGATTGGTATATGTGATAAAAACATATCACACGATAAAACCGTGATATCGATTACACAATTTAACAATACCGAAATTACAACCGCTTTTACACAAACATGTGAAAATGCTTTTGATGCGGGCCGGCAAATAGCAAGGCAGCTAAGTAAAGAAGACACTAAACTGCTTATCACATTTACAAACGGACTGCACTGCAACGCACAGGAGTATCTCTTTGGCATAAAGCAAGAAAATGCCGACATGATAGTTACAGGCGGCATGGCATCTGATCCAAAACAGTTTAAATCAACTTATGTGTTTACAAAAGATCATATATCTTCAAAAGGTGCCGTGGGAGTCGGACTGCATAACAATCAACTGCAAATATTTACCGATTCACTTTTTAACTGGATAGATGTCGGAATGGATATGACCATCACAAAAGTTGATAAAAACCGCATTTACACCATAGATGATATTCCAGCTTATGATATATATGCAAAATATCTTGGTAAAGAGATAGCCACAGAGTTGCCGGAGATAGGACTCCACTACCCTCTTATCATACAAAAACCACACAATAAACTAGCTAGATCGGTTCTTTCAAAACACCAAGACGGCTCTTTGACCTTTGGAGGAAGTTTTAATGTGGGAGACCTCGTAAAATTTGGTTATGGCAATTCATCAGAGATGATCAAACAGTCAAATATTGAATCTAAAAAGATGCTAAATAAACCGATAGAATCAATCTTTATCTACTCATGTGTCGCAAGATATAAATTTTTAAAAGATGAAATTATACAAGAGATAGAACCGCTTAATAAAATAGCTGATACTGCGGGCTTTTTCACATACGGGGAGTTTTCCTCGCATAAAAACTCCAATGAATTACTAAATCAGACTATGACCGTGCTAGCTCTTAGTGAGTCACAATATCCAACAAATTCATCAAAAATTGCTATCTCGCAAGGGACAAAACACAATCAGATTGATAAATCTTTAAAAGCGCTCTCCAATCTGTTAAATAACACTATCGCCGAGTTAAATAAAAGATATACAATTTTACAAGACAGGGAAGAATCACTCCAAAGAGCTCAGGCTGTCAGTCACATGGGCAGTGTCGAAGTTGATGTTAAAAGCGGCATATCGACCTGGTCTGATGAGATGTACTCTATCTATGGACAAGATAAGGCAACATACACTCCAACACTTGATAAATTTCTGCAAAACATTGTAGATGAAGACAAACCTAAAGCTAAAAATTTTACAAAACTATTAGATGACGGCAAAACACATACTGTATCTTTGCGCGCAAAAAAGCCTGACGATTCAATTGTTAATATTTTGATAAATGCTAAAATATTTTTTAATGAACAAAATGAAGCAGAAAAAATTATTGGCACTACTTTTGATGTTACTGAGATAACTCAGATAAAAAAACTAACAAAGCAACAAGCCGACATCATAGAACAGCTTCATGACTCTGTTGTTATTACTGATTTAAACGATACTATTCTTTACTGCAATATCAGTGCTACGATTATGCACAAATATACAAAAGAAGAGATGATAAATCAAAATATCTATATGCTATATCCAAAACATGAGCTACAAAAAGCACACCAAATAAAACAATATGCTCTGAGCAACCAATTTTATCATGATGAGATACAAAAAGTCACCAAAACAGGCGATGTTATCATCACTGAAGTGGTGCTTATTACATTAAAAGATGAACAAGATGATATTACGGCAATAGCAAGAATTTCCAAAGATATAACAAAACGGGTAAAGGCGCAAGAGGAGCTAACATCAAAAACAAGACAGCTTGCATTTCAGGCTTTTCACGATGATTTAACACAGCTTCCAAACAGAGCTCTTTTTTATGACAGGCTCATACAATCAATTGCACAGACAAAACGAAATCAAAGAATGTTTGCACTTTTATTTATCGATTTGGATAATTTTAAACAGATTAACGATACTTTAGGACACAACATTGGAGATAAAGTTTTAAAAATATCAACACAAAGATTAAAAACATGTATAAGAGAACAAGATACGCTATCAAGACTTGGAGGCGATGAGTTTACCATCATACTGCAAGATATCAAACATATCGACATAGCAGCAAAAATTGCCAAAAAGATTATAAAGCTTATAGCCAAAGAGATTACTATAGACAATACAACACTCTATACATCCTGCTCAATAGGTATCACCATAGCACCAAACGATACGCTTGATAAAGACAATCTTATTAAATACGCCGACAGTGCAATGTACCATGCAAAATCAAAAGGAAGAAATACTTATAGATTTTATTCAACAGATATGACAAAATCAGCAGTTGAAACGATTAAGCTAGAAAACGCCATGCGCACAGCCGTTCAAAATGAGCAGTTTTTAGTATATTATCAACCTCAAATAGACATAAATAAGGATAAAATCATAGGCTCTGAAGCGCTGGTAAGATGGCAGCATCCTACACTTGGATTTATCTCTCCTGATCGGTTTATACCGCTGGCTGAGGTCAATGGTCTTATTGCCTTGATTGATAATTATGTCATGGAGCGTGCTATGAGCGACTATGTATCATTATACAACAGCGGACTAAATCCAGGTAAATTATCGTTAAATCTCTCTACAAAGGTCTTAAATTCTGTAGATTTTATCGCACATTTAAAACAAACACTTCAACAAAGCGGATTTAACCCGACATGGCTTGAGTTTGAGGTCACAGAAACTCAACTGATGACAAATCCTGACATGGCTATAGAAAAACTTAACTTATTAAATCAAATGGGCATTAAAATATCAATTGATGACTTTGGTACAGGATACTCATCACTTTCATACTTAAAACGACTGCCTGTTAAAAAGTTAAAAATAGATAAGTCTTTTATAGATGAAATACCAGGCAATGAGGATGATTGTACTATCTCAAAAGCAGTAATTGCGTTAGCAAACAGTTTAAATCTAGAAGTTATAGCCGAAGGTGTTGAAACAAAAGAACAAAATAAGTTTTTACATCAACACCAATGTCATTTAATCCAAGGATACTATTATTCACGCCCGATTGCAATCAACGAATTAAGAGTATTTATAAAAAAATATTCATAGCATATCATCTACAACGTCTTCCAAGATCTCATGTTCATATCCTGCATCTAGAGCTTTTTTTAGTCCATAGTTTATTGCTGTCTCACTAAAAGGATGATTTACGGCAATAATCGTTTTAACAATATTTAGTGCCGTAGAAAACTCTTTAACATCTTGTGGTGCACCGGCCGGTTCATCACTGTATCGTATCATCTGTATCAATTCCTGATCAAACCCCCAATGCTCAAAAATTTCAGCAGTTACCTCAGCTGTTGTCGTCTGGACAAAAGATTTTTCAATCAAAGCTATGTTATAACTTGTCTCTATCTCGGACCTAAACGGTAAAAGCTCATTGTTTTTAATAATTTGGCTTGCGATCAAAATTTTTCCAGTTTCTTGCAAAAGAGCACTTAAAAAAAGTTTATCAGC
>WFMO01000175.1 GCA_015489055.1 Helicobacteraceae bacterium
ATGATGTAATATTAGTATTTAGATATCCACCGCCGATACCCAATTTAAAAAATGGATAGATCCGATCTCCAAGGTCAAAAGCTTTTATCAGATTTAGATCCAAAGAATACTTTACCCCATCTTTAGAGCCGTTATTTGAAAAATAGTTTTGAGAATTTTGATTGTATATCCAACCTAACTCTATGCTGTATGATTTATAATTTCCATAACCTAGTATCACTTTAGCCACTGGAGATGTTGTTGTCTGAGAAGTTGGTTTGCTATAAGCCTCGCTAGAGCTTCCACCAAGAACACCGATATAAACCTTTGCGCCTGCAAATACAAAACTTGAACATAAAATGCTAATTAGTAATATCTTTTTCATGTTGGCATTATATTAAAATTTTCCTTACATGTAAATCTTAAATATGAGATTACAACAAAACAGTATATATTTTGATATAATTTGGAAAAAGTATTAAGGGGTAATTTATGGGAATTCCACAACCGGCGTTTTATATATTTAAATGTGAGCAGTCATCTCCTCCGGGCATGCCAAAACCATCATGTGTAAACCCACAGACTAAAGATCTGTTTCAATATCTTGCACAGCTATTGATGCAAAAAGGTATCATGGGTACAGTTCAACCTATTAGAACATCTTGTCTAAACAGATGTAACGCCGGTCCGGTTATGCTAGTTGAGCCTGGACATGTCATGTACGCAGGACTTGATAAAGGCAAAATTGAACGTATCATAGATGAGCATATTATCGGGGGTAAAGTGGTAGAAGAGTATGTAATCTCAGAGGAACTTTGGGATGCACCTATTTCACCTGCAGAAATGCAAGCACAAGTACAACGCTAAAAAGAGGTAATCACGCAATGACGATAGAGATGCTTTACAGCAAAATTCATCGGGCTACAATCACCGACGCGAACTTAAACTATGTAGGCTCCATCACGATAGATGAGGAGCTTTTAGAGGTGGCTAAAATGAGAGTCGGTCAAAAAGTTGAGATTTTAAATATCAATAACGGTGAGAGATTTTCAACATATATCATAAAAGGTGAACGCGCAAAGCGCGATGTTTGCGTAAACGGCGCAGCTGCTAGAAAAGTGCATAAGGGCGATAAAATCATCATAGTAGCTTATGCATCTTATCATGAAGATGAACTAAAAGAGTATAAACCGCGTGTTGTTATCGTTGACGATGATAACAATATCACACACACAAAAGAGAGTATATAGATGTTTGAAAATATGGGAGATATGGCAAAAATGCTCTCTAGTATGCAGGAAAATGCCAAAAAAATGGAACAGGAACTAGAAAGTAAAACCTTTGCCGTTAAAAGCGGAGGCGGTATGATTGAGCTCGTTGGAAACGGTAAAGGTGAAGTAACTGATCTGAGCATTGACGATTCGTTACTACAAGATAAAGAATCTTTGCAGATACTTCTTATTAGCGCTTTTAATGACCTGGCAAAAATGATTGAACAAAATAAACAAAGCAGCGCTTTAAATATGCTTGGCTCAGCTAATGCATTTACGAAATAATCATTATTTGATTTATTATAGTTTCAGTATTTTATATATATTTATTTGATAATATTCATTATGTATAATTTTGAAAATTTTTTATTAGACAATCTTCCTGACGCTAAGAGCTTTCATCCATTTTATGAAGATGCGCTACATGCAATGCTAAAAGCGGGCGGCAAGCGTTTTCGCCCTAAGCTTCTACTGGGTGTTGTGCAATCATACAATCCGCTTTTAATGCCAAATGCAATGTACGCAGCAGCAGCAATAGAGATTTTTCATACCTATTCACTGATTCATGATGATCTTCCTGCTATGGATAATGCTCCTTTACGTCGTGGTCATCAAACTCTACATGTAGAATATGATGAGGTAACTGCTATTTTAGTAGGTGACGCGCTAAATACATATGCGTTTGAACTCTTAAGCAAAGCTCCCTTTAGTGACGGCATTAAAATAAAGCTTATACAGGAGCTCGCACTAAACGGTGGCGCAAGCGGAATGGTTTTAGGTCAAGCGCTGGATTGCTATTTTGAAAATCAACCTCTAGAACTTGATAAAGTGAAGCTGTTGCATGTAAACAAAACTGCTAAATTAATTGCTGCTGCACTAAAGATGGGAGCAATTATCGCATCAGATGACAAAACAGCGCAAATACTGTATGATTTTGGTATCAAACTAGGTCTTTTATTTCAGATACAAGATGATATTTTGGATATCACTCAAGATGATGCACAAGCAGGCAAAACCACAAACAACGACACAAGCAAAAACAGTTTTGTGACAATTTTGGGCTTAGAGGCTGCGATACAAGAAGCAGATACTCTTGCGACCGAACTAACAGATATGATGAACGATTTTGATGATAAAGTGTACCAAAACCTCTCATCACTTTTAACACATTACATAAACAGACACAAAGGTTAACTATGGCAAACAAAATGCGAAAAAAAATGGCAGATACTATAAGATTTTTAGCGGCAGATATGGTACAGCGTGCCAACTCAGGACATCCTGGGGCACCTATGGGACTTGCAGATGTTGCGGTTGTCTTATGTGAACATCTGCGTCATAACCCTAAAAATCCATCATGGCTAAATCGTGACAGGCTCGTCTTCTCAGGCGGTCATGCAACAGGACTTATCTACTCTCTTTATCATCTATGGGGATATGACATAAGTCTTGAAGATTTAAAAAATTTTCGTCAACTCGACTCTAAAACACCCGGACATCCAGAATATGGACATACTGACGGCATCGAAATAACAACAGGGCCTCTTGGTCAGGGTATCGCCAATGCTGTTGGTTTTTCAATGGCTAGCAAATTTATGGCGGCACAACTAAATACCGATAATGCCAATCTCATCGACCACTATGTATATTGCCTTTGCGGTGACGGTGACCTTGAAGAGGGTATCAGCTATGAGGCTTGTTCTCTTGCGGGACATAACAGGCTTGACAATCTTATCTTAATCTATGATTCTAATAACATAACCATAGAAGGCTCAACACAACTTAGCATCAGTGAAGATATATGCGGCAGATTTACAGCTCAAGGCTGGGATGTATATGAGTGTGACGGGCATGATTATGATAATATAGATAAAGCTATAGCAGATGCCAAACAAAGCAATAAACCGGCACTTATCATAGCTCACACCATCATAGCAAAAGGTGCGGGAGAACTTGAAGGCTCTGCGCATGCACACGGTGCCCCACTTGGTGAAGATATTATAAAAAAAGCAAAAACAGCCGTAGGCTTTGATCCGCAAAAGAAATTTTTTATTGATGAGGATGTTCTCTTTAGATTTAGATGTGCTATAGAAAAAGGCGATTTGCTAGAACGTGAATGGATACACAGCCAAAAAACAATGCCTTTAATTGAACAAAATGCAGCTCTTGAGTCTTTTATGTGCCATGATTATTCCAAAATTTCCTGGCCCACCTTTGATAAAGCAGATGCGACAAGAAACACCAACGGTAAAATCATCAATGCAATAGCGCGTGCTGTTGCCGGTTTTTTAGGAGGTAGTGCAGATCTTGGACCCTCAAACAAATCAGTATTAAGCGATATGGGCACATTTCCAAAAGGGCGAAACATACATTTTGGTATAAGAGAACATGCTATGGCGTCTATTACCAACGCTATGGCGCTTTATGGTCCGCTGCTGCCTTATACTGCTACATTTTTCGTATTTTCAGATTATATGAAACCAGCGGTTAGAATCGCGGCTTTAAGTAAAATACAGCAATTTTTTATCTGGACACATGACAGTATAGGCGTGGGAGAGGATGGTCCAAC
>WFMO01000176.1 GCA_015489055.1 Helicobacteraceae bacterium
AAGCTGTATATATCCATCTTTGCATGTACCCCCGCATCCTAACTGACTTTTAATATCTTTTAGCATCTGCTTAATCTCTTTATCGCTGATAAAAAATTCTCCGACAAGCGTTACTGTTTTACCGCGTCTTTTTTCTTTGATAAATTTCAACGTATGCTCATGTGGTTTTAATCTAGGCTTGTTTTGTTTTATTTTAATCTGCTCAATCTTACTCCAGCCATCTTGAATGTCTGCGCCTATAAAAATATCAAGCTTCTTGCCTCTACTCACAAAACTACTTTTTGAACCAACATACTAATACCTTTACCTTCGTACTCTTTTCTTGAAACTTTGGATAAAATATTATTTTGACAATATTGCCGCCCATCGTAAACAGCTACTATAACCTCATCACCCTCTTGTAAAAACATACTCTCTCCATAAGAAGTATATCTCGTTGAACCTATGGTAATTAGAGCATCTGAAATATCAGGCGATCTGCTTAAAAGTGTTTTTAAATCTTCTAGTGGCCCAAAATCAATCTGCGTGTTTATCTGATTTTTCATCCACTCTAAAAGCTTTTCGTTAAAATAGCTATAATTTGAAACAGCAACATCTTCGCCGTATCTGTAAAGATTTTCATCACGTCTTAAAAAACTGGCTATATGAAAATATTCAATTTCACCCTCTTTTGTAAATGAATCTATTTCTATTGCGGTACCGCTCACACCTTTAGAGCATTCTCCCCAATTTTTCTTCATACTAATTTTTGCTCTTTTTTCTCTGATAGATACATCATTAAATGCCGTAAAATGTGTAGGAGTAATATCTAACAAGTTATTATTATCATCAAATGCAAACTTACACACAAGAGCTATTTCAGGCTCGGCCTGCACTTTTGCATCAGCGTTTGGTAATTTGATAATTTCAGTAGATAATGGATATACACCCAAAAAAGTCTTATCCTTTGGTATATAAAAAGGAAATATGCCTTTAGGGGCAGATTCTTCCTTAGTTGCAATCTCCTTAAAATCTTCCAATTCACCTGCTTGTTTCAAATGAAGAGCAAAATTGCCCGCAATACCAAAGCCTAAATAGTTTTTATAAATCTCACTCACTACAACTCCTTATTTGCTTTTGCTTGCGCATATTGCTCATATGTGCCTTTAAAATCTATATATTTACCATTTGGCAGTATCTCTATAATCCTGTTAGCAAACGCATCTAAAAGCTCACGGTCATGCGAAACACATATAACATTACCCTTAAAATTAAAAAGTCCTTCGCCTAAAGCTACTATCGCTTCGAGATCTAAATGGTTACCCGGCTCATCTAAAATCAAAAAATTTCCCTGCTCAAGCATCATCTTTGAGAGCATCATACGGTGTTTTTCGCCACCTGAGATTTTCTCTACCGATTTTTCCTGCTGTTCTCCGTTAAAAAGCATCCGTCCAAGGCAATTTCGTATCTCCGAAATATCACTCTTTGGGTCAAAACCTCTAAGCCAATCATAAAGAGTGCCGTTTCCTGATATTTTGTCTGCAGTATCTTGCGGAAAATAACTCGGCTCTATCGTAGCGCCCCACTTTACCTCTCCGCCTGTAGGCTCAATCTCCTGCATAACAATTTTGCATAATGTCGTCTTGCCTACTCCATTAGCGCCGATAAGCCCTATTTTATCACCCGGCTCTATTTTAATTGTCATATTTTTTAATACTTCCAAATCATCATAAGAGTGTGAAATATTCTCGAGCGTCAATGCCTCATCACCCATCTGTCTTTTAGCTTTAAAAACTATACTGGGATCTCTTCTTGAAGACGGTTTAATATCTTCAATATTTAACTTATCAAGTTGTTTTTGTCTTGAAGTTGCTTGTTTTGCTTTTGAAGCATTTGCACTAAAACGTCGTACAAAAGCTTCAAGCTCCTCTTTTTCTTTTAGTCTTTTAGCATTATCCGCTTCGCTTTGCTTGGCAATCATAGTTGCGGCTATATACCAGTCATCAAAATTACCGGTAAACTCACGAATTTTTTGATAATCAACATCAAGTATATGCGTTACAACCGAATTTAAAAAGTGCCTATCGTGCGAGATAACAACAAGGGTTCCCTCGTGGCGCTTTAGCTCATTTTCCAGCCATGCAATCGTTTCCATATCTAAATTGTTTGTCGGCTCATTCAAAAATAAAATATCTGGCTTTAAAAAAAGCACTTGTGCTAATAAAACCTTAAATTTATCAGAACTCTTCAGGCTAGACATAAGATCAAAATGTATATCTACCGGAATGCCTATATTTTCTAATATTTTTGCTATTTGTGTTTCATATTCATAGGTAGGATCCTCTTCAACACAGATAAC
>WFMO01000177.1 GCA_015489055.1 Helicobacteraceae bacterium
ATACTAAGTGAGACGCCATGAGAATCTCAAAAACAATGCTTTTTATAGTAGCAGGGCTGGTTATTATCGTCTATACTTCAATTGTTATGTATTTTAATCAATTAAAAACCAATCGCTATCACACTGAGTTTAGAGCCGTACTGCAAAGATTGACAAATGACAATCTAAGAGTAAATTATGACATATTGTCTGTCTCATTGTATGCGTACAGCAATGACGACAAGATAGCGCAAGATGACAAAATGCTGACAAATGACTATAAGGCGCTTCAATCTTTGCCTATCTTAAAAAACAAGCAATACTCCACTGCTCTTATGCCTACGCTCTCTCGCTTAGGCAGGGCTATACAAAAAAAACAAACAAACATCACATGGTTTTTGATACTAAATGCAAACATTAAAAACTCGTTTGTTTTTTTGTTAAATTATGCGCGAAAAAGTAGATATTACTTTAAACCATATAACCATATTCATCAAAAAATACGCCATATTATCCGTAACATATCATATATAACAAGGATGCAAGACAGTAACTACCAATATAGCATCAAACTGCTTTTACCGCTTCAAAATCTAAATGAACGGCAGCTTAATTACATACATACTTTCAATTTACACGATACATATATACAAACTCATCTGCGTAATTATTTTATCACCACAAGCAAGATATTAAACTCTCCTGTACGAAAGCTGCTGCAAAATATAAATAAAAAGTTTATTAAGCTAAGTATTCGCGACGACCGAGAGCTAAAAATTAGAACAGCCTTTGCTCTTATAATCGCTATTATCGGAGCAATTGGTATGTTGCTGCTTACATATCTCAAAGAAAGAGATAACAAAAAACTTAAAATCACTAAAGCCAGCCTTTTATATCAAACATCTCATGACGTCCTTACGGGACTTTTAAATCGTTTTAGCCTTGAAAATACACTAAAACAACAACAAAAATATCTGCTTTTTTTGATAGATATAGATGGTTTTAAGCATATAAATGATCTATACGGTACAGACATTGCAAATACTTTACTTAAAGAGTTTGCGGCTTTAATCAAGAAGATAAAGATAAAAAATCTCACCACATCTTATTATAGAATCGGCGGTGACGCATTTGTTGTTCTGAGCCAACCGCTTGCTTTAAAGCAAGCGGTACATACTGCAAAAAAATGGCGAGATCAAATCATATCGCACAGCTTTTGTATTAAAAACATAGAAATATCCGTTAATGTTAAAATAGCGATAAACAACGTATATCCTCTGCTTGAAAATGCTGATATCGGGCTAAAAGAGATTAAATCAGCAAATGAAAAAAATATTATGGTTTATAGTCAAAAACTAAAACTTAGAGAGAAAATACAAAATAATATAAACATACTAAATCTAACCAAAGAAGCTTTGCGTAACAATATGGTGCATGCGTTCTTTCAGCCCATATTAAATCTACAATCACAAAAAATAGAAAAATATGAAGCTCTTGTTCGAATAATAAAAAAAGATGGCACCATAATACCGCCTATCTCCTTTTTAGGTGTTATTGAAACGACTCCGCTTTATTATGATATTACAAAAAATATGATTAATAATATTATCAAAATCGCACAAGACAATAATGGGTATAGATTTTCATTAAATCTCTCGATGCAGGATATTCACAATGAAAAACTAATGAATATGCTTTTTTATGAACTAAAACAAGGTAGAACAAACGGTGCAAATATTGATATAGAGCTACTTGAGACACAAAATCTTTATGATATTAAGGTCGTGCAGGCTTTTATAGATAAAGCTCATAAATTTGGGTGTAAAATACTAATAGATGACTTTGGCACCGGATATTCAAACTTTGCGTATCTCAGTCAACTCGATATTGATGTGCTCAAAATCGACGCTTCTATCGTCAAAAATATATTGACAAATGACAAGATGATGCAAACAATAAAAGTAATAGTACAGTTTGCCAAAGCTTTAAATATCCAGACAGTTGCAGAATTTGTTGATAATCAAGAAGTATTAGATGAGATTGAAAAAATCGGCATAGATTACGCTCAAGGATATCTTATAGGCAAGCCAAGCGCTACTTTAAAAACAAGATAATTTATAACCTTGCCCAACTTTTGTAAAAGAACAGCGGTAATCTCCATCAAGCTGTAATACCACTCTATAGTATCCATCATGATTGCCAATAAAGACATATTTAAAAATGCTGTTCTTTAGCTGTTTGTCAAAACTTAAAAAGTGATCCACTCTTTTAAAATCAAGAACTACCCTGTAAGGCGATATCATCTTAAAATATCGTATATTTTTATCTTTTGTTAAAAAATCAACACTACTGCTAAATATTTTAAGAGATAAAAATTTATGAAATTTTATAAGACTAACAGGCTGTCTAGCTGATTTTACTGAAGTTAATTTAGCAGTAGGAAATGCCTGAGATATAAAAATGGGCACATGCCAATCTATTTTATTGGAAAGCGTGATGGTTTTTGTACCTACAGATCCATCAATATTGATAAACTTGACAGTTACCTGTTTTAAAATTCTGGCACTTGAAGGCAGAGTGATTGATGCATTTTTTAGAGGTGGATATGATTTAAGATGGTTTGACGTAACACTAAGCTCCCCCAAACCATGTTCCATAAAAAAAGGATTTACCCTAGCGCTCAGAAGCGTAGCTGTCATTATCAAAACAAAACTGACTTTATTCACATCTAACCTTTATTATTGGCGGGAGCCAATTCTTTTAACTGAAAATAGCTCTTTTGATCTTTTGCGTTCTCTGCCTTTAAAACTTTGATTTTTACCTTTAAATTATTTTCATAACTCTCTAAGCTCATCAACACTTCCAATGAATTTTGTCCAAAGAGCAAAGTTCCTATATAGATACCTACAACAACAACGGCTACAAAGGCTATAAAAAATTTAAGCGTCGAAAGCCCAAAATACCTTTGTGTAAAAGATTCATCGTTATCTATATCTTTATATAAATCACTCATTGAAATTTTACAGGTTAACTCTTAAAAAGAGTTGCACCCAAATATTGGCCATATACTATTTCGCTCTGTATCTCTAACAAGCGATTATATTTTGCAATCCTCTCGCTTCTGGCAGTAGAACCTGTTTTAATCTCTCCACAATTTAGAGCAACAGCAAAATCGGCTATAAAAGCATCTTCGCTTTCCCCTGAGCGGTGACTCATGACGCACTTATAGCCATTTCTTTGAGCTAGGCGTACCGTTAACATAGTTTCACTAACAGTACCGATTTGATTTGGTTTGATTAAAATAGCATTTGCAATATTTTTCTCAATACCCTCATTTAAGATATTTGCATTTGTAACGAACAAATCATCACCTACAATCTGAATCTTATCTGCCAATCTCTGTGTCAGCAATTCCCATCCATCCCAATCATCTTCGCTTAATCCATCTTCTATTGAGACGATAGGATATTTTTCACATAAGCTTTCATAATATGCAATAAGTTCTTGCGAAGATACAGTTTTGTTTTCCGATTCAAGGCGATATCCTCCATCAGTTACCAGTTCTGAAGCTGCCACGTCAAGTGCTATTGCAATATCTTTACCTGGTATATATCCTGCTTTTTTAATGGCTTCCAGGATAACTATAATGGGCTCTTCGTTTGAGCTTAGATTTGGAGCAAACCCACCCTCATCACCTAAAGATGTGCTATGATTTTGCTCTGTTAAAATAGCTTTTAGATTATGATAAACCTCAGAAGACGCTCTAAGCGCATCAGAAAAGCTTTCAAACTTTAAGGGCATTATCATATATTCTTGAAAATCAACTGAGTTATCTGCATGACTTCCACCATTTATAATATTTAACATAGGAGTGGGCATTATCATGGCGTTGGCTCCTCCTAAATATCTATATAAAGGAATATCCAGACTCTTAGCTGCTGCGCGTGCCACCGCCATTGAAACACCTAAGACTGCATTTGCGCCTAAACTTGCATAGTTTGATGTTGAATCAAGTCCCTTCATAGCAGCGTCTATCATAGCCTGATTAAAAGGACTCATACCCATTAGCTCATCTGCAATATCATTGTTGATATTTTCAACAGCAGTTAAAACACCTTTGCCAAGATATCTCGTCTTATCATTATCTCTTAACTCCAAAGCTTCACGCTTGCCCGTGCTGGCACCGCTTGGCACTATAGCGCTCTCTTTTGTGCCGTCACTTAAGGTAACAGTTGCTTTTACAGTAGGATTTCCTCTAGAATCCATCACCTCCATAGCGCTTATATCATCTATATATATCATACATCCCCCTCATCAATATCTGAAACATCCATAATCATTAAATTTGTCAGACCCATAGCTTCTTTGACTTTCTTTTCAATCTCAGCAGCTAACTCAGGTTCGTTTTTAAACTTTTGTTTAACATTTTCACGACCCTGACCCAACTTTGTCTCCTCATAAGAAAACCATGCTCCACTTTTATCTATAATATCAAGCTTGACACCGTAATCCACAAGTTCACCCTCTTTAGAAATCCCTTCACCAAACATTATATCAAATTCTGCCTGACGAAAAGGAGGAGCTACTTTGTTTTTGATAACCTTTGCTTTAACACGGTTGCCTATCTGGCTGTCTCCTTGTTTGAGTGACGCTATACGTCTTACATCTATACGCACTGATGCGTAAAACTTTAGTGCATTACCCCCTGTGGTGGTCTCAGGTGAGCCATACCCCATCATTCCTATTTTCATACGTATCTGATTTATAAATATCACTGTGCAGTTCATCTTACTTAAAACACCGGTTAGTTTTCTGAGTGCTTTTGACATTAAGCGTGCCTGAACGCCGACATTTTGATCACTCATCTCACCTTCTATCTCAGACTTTGGAGTAAGAGCGGCAACAGAATCTATAACTATCAAATCAACCGCACCGCTTCTAGCTATCGTCTCAACAACATCTAAAGCCTGTTCGCCGTAATCTGGCTGTGAGACAAGCAAATTGTCAATATCCACACCAAGATTTTTTGCGTAAACCACATCAAGAGCATGCTCTGCGTCTATAAATGCACACACACCGCCTTGCTTTTGACATTCTGCCGTAATTTGAAGAGCAAGAGTTGTTTTTCCGGAACTCTCAGGTCCATAGATCTCTACTACTCTGCCTTGTGGAACTCCGCCGATTCCAAGTGCCAAATCAAGCCCAAGCGAACCGGTGCTTATAGATTGAATCGGCATAATCTCTTTGTCTCCAAGGCGCATCAAAGTACCTTTTCCAAACGCTTTATCTATCTGCTTTAACGCCAAATCCAATGATTTTTGTTTGTTGTCATCCATCCAATTTTACCTGCTTTTTTATAAGTTTAGCAATATTTTCTACTTATGAAATATAATATTGCATTTTGTCATATCTCTTATTTTATCATTTTTTAGCTAAAATAATGCATTAAGTACCTAATTTTATAAATGGATATGATTTGAAAAATATAACTATTGCACATTCTCCGGATGCTGATGATGTTTTTATGTACTATGCTATCAAGTTTGGGTGGATAGGATTAGATGATGTTAACTTCAGCAATATCTCAAAAGATATACAAACACTAAACGAAGACGCTCTTGAGGGCATACATGACATAGTGGCTATCAGTTTTGCACTTTTTCCTCTTATACGCAACGAATACGCTCCCATCAGAACTGCCGTTAGCTTTGGTTATGGTTATGGTCCAAAACTCATAAAGAAAAAAGGTGCAAAACTAAAACGAGCTTTTAAAGTCGCGCTAAGCGGTAAGCACACCACAAATGCTATGCTCTTTAAGATAGCATATCCAGATGCAAAAATCGTTTATATGAACTTTTTACAGATAGAAGATGCCGTAAAAAACGGTGAAGTTGACGCAGGTGTCTTAATACATGAAAGCATACTCACGTTTGATGATACGCTTGAAGTTGAAAGAGAGATGTGGGACATATGGCTTGATTTGGC
>WFMO01000178.1 GCA_015489055.1 Helicobacteraceae bacterium
TATGAGAAAATGCAAATACTGCGGAAAATCAGAGAAAGAAACAAAATTTCGTAAAATTTACAGGAACGGGGCGATGACAGAAGAACTATACAATGTATGTAATTCTTGTATGTTTAATGACGCGTTAAAAAGAGAAAAAAATAAGAAAGTACCGATAAAAGTACAGATTGATGAATATTTTAAAAAGCAGGTCGGGAGATGAAGCCGACCTAACAAGGATAAGAGTGTTTGTAGGAAGCCGCCAATTAAATTGGCTTGTAAAAGTATATCTAAAAAAACATAAAAGGAATATTAATGATTGAAAGTATGAGCGGGGAGTTATTAAAAACATCTCCAGAAGTAGAGGAAAAACCGGACACAACAGCCGAAGGGGCAACGCAAGTAAATAAATATAGCAAGGTGATTAAAGGTGCGGAGCTTGATGTATATGACGTGCTAAAAGGATTTGAAGTAATTAATCCTGCAACACAACACGCGATTAAAAAGCTTTTAATGGCAGGCAAGCGAGGGATAAAAGACGTTAAACAAGACTTAAGCGAGTCAATAGAAAGCATTAAAAGAGCGATAGAGCTAGAAACCAGTAAATTTTGATATAATTCGGTAACTAAGTAAAGGCGTAAAATGTTATCAAGGTTTTATGACATTATGGAATATTTTAATGATGACATAAGACTAGCCGCCTTTGCTATAACAGAGATCAAGAAAAAAGGACAGCCAGAAACAATTTATAATAATTTACTGGCAGGAATTTATAAAGACTACTTAAACGATTTGGAGGATATTATTTTGAACTATAAAGACTTAAAAGAGTTTAATGAGACAATCGCGTTTAGTTTAGATATGGCAAACTCCGAAATATGGAGCATAGGAGATTTTAAGACACTAGAGTATAAAGCTTGGAAGCTGGGGAAGTGAGACATGGCAAGACCGGTTAAATATAATTGGAAAGAAATAAAGAGCGCTTATGTTGATGGAATTGACGTTAATGCTATTGTGAAAAAGTATAAAGTGTCTAAAAAGACATTAGCGAACAAAATAAGCGCCGAAAAATGGGAGATTATAGGAGAGTTAAACGCCCATATAAACGGATTTAAAGATAGTTTAGAGAAAATATCCCATAATACCCTTAATGACCCCATAAAGCAAGAGATAGCCCTTGAAAAGATAGAAACGATACTTGAGGACAATGAATTAATAGGAAACAATAGAAAACTATTAAAATCATTTCAAAGCTTAATAAGCAGAGGGATAAAAGCGGGGGTGTTCGCGCAAGCTAAAGACATAAAGTCGGGAGTATCTGCATTGCGGGATATAGAAGCAATTAGCAACCCTCAAACAAGTCAAGTAAACATACAAAACAATAATGCCAATATGCTAAAACAGGATATTAAAATAGAATGGGAATAAAATTAGCAAAAGTTTTTAAGCCACTAATTAAGCCAAAAAGATTTAAGATAATTAAAGGCGGTAGAGGTAGCGGAAAATCAACTAATGTTGCTATAATCTTACTGCTAAAAGCTATGGAAAAAAAAACAAGGATATTATGCGCGAGAGAAGTGCAAAACTCCATTAGCGACTCCGTACATAAACTACTAAGTGATATAATCAATAACAACGAAGAATTTTCAGGTTATAAAATTACACAAAACAGCATTAAATATAGCAATGGCAGCGAGTTTTTATTTAAAGGACTAAAGCATAACGTACAGGACATAAAGTCAACGGAAAGCATAGATATTTGTTGGGTAGAAGAAGCGCAAAGTGTCAGCGCTTTAAGTTGGGATGTGCTTGTACCTACCGTCCGTAATGAAAATAGTGAAATATGGATTACATTCAATCCTGATTTAGAAGACGATCCTACATACGTTAGATTTGTAGAAAACGCAGATGATGAGAATTTTTTAGTATTAACTGTAAATTATGACAAAAACCCCTTTTTATCCGACACTTTAAGAGCAGAGATGGAAAGAGACAAAAAGCGCGATTATGTCAATTATCTGCACGTGTGGGAGGGAGAATTTAGGAAACAGATACAAAGCGCAGTATTTAGCAACTGGAGGATAGGGGAGCTTGATTTAAAAGATGAAGATTTTTTATTTGGCGCTGACTGGGGATTTGCTAATGACCCCGATACACTGGTAAGATTAAGAATTAAAGACAGGCTAATATATATAGATTACGCTAGTTTCGGATATCATACGGA
>WFMO01000179.1 GCA_015489055.1 Helicobacteraceae bacterium
ACACACATAAGCTCAACGATCGAGATGTTAAATTTTGACGTGGATGTTGATGTCTGCGTTATAGATGAAGTACAGATGATAAATGATGCAGATAGAGGGTGGGCATGGGCAAATGCTATTATAGGTGCGCCTGCAAAAAAAGTGATTATGACAGGTTCGTCAAACGCGCTTGAGGCTGTACGTACGCTTGCGGCTTATCTTGGCGAAAAGTTAACAGTTATTCAGTTTGAGCGTAAAAATCCCCTGCGTTTACATGTAAAAGCTACACCGATTGAGCAGATTGAATCAGGCAGTGCAATTATTGCATTTTCCAGAAAAGATGTTTTAAGGCTAAAGCAAAAATTCTCCAAAAATTTCAAAGTAAGCGTGGTTTACGGTAATCTCTCTCCTGAAGTAAGACGTGAAGAAGCAAGGCGTTTTAGAGAAAAACAAACAGATATCCTAATAGCGACAGATGCCATTGCCATGGGCTTAAACCTGCCGATTAAAACTATACTTTTTTATAAAGTTACAAAATATGATGGACGCACAGACAGAGTGCTAAGCTCATCGGAAATACAGCAGATAGCCGGACGGGCGGGAAGATATAATATGCAAGATGTCGGATATGTAGGTGCTTTTAAAAACGATGCTTTACATGTAATAGCCGATAGACTAAATAAAAAAGCAGAAGATATTGTTATGCCTTTTAAAGTTATGGCAAATCTTGATCACATCAGGCTTGTCGGTTCTATATTGGAGGAAAATTCTCTCGCGAATATTTTAGAGTTTTTTGTTAAAAATATGCAGTTTAACGGTCCGTTTCGCGCCGCTAATATAGAGACTATGCTAGAAGTCGCCAAGATTGTTGACGGTTATGATTTAGATATTGCTACAAAATATCATCTCTCATGCGCGCCGCTTACTTTAAAATCACCCTACATCGTCGCTTCGTTTGAGAGATATGTATCTTTAATAGAGCAAAAAATGACTATAGAATATATACTTCCCAGTATTGAGGGGCAGTTTGCAAAAAGCATGGAAGATCTGTTAAAAGCCGAAGACATGGTTAAGGAGATATCTCTTTATTTGTGGCTTAGTTATAGATTTGATGAGTATTTTATCGACGTTACGGGCGCTAGACAATTTAGGGCGCTTTTAAACAGATATATAGAAAAATCACTTCAGCAGAGCCATTTTGTGCCAAGGTGTAAAATATGCTCAAAAGCTCTGCCGCTAGATTCAAAATATCAAATCTGCCAGAGTTGTTTTAGAAAAAAGTATAAAAGAAGATAAAATATGTTATAATTTTATCCTAAATTAAAAGAAAGTGGGTGATGTGAATGCCTGGTGTTATGCTTCGTCATGATGAAAACTTTGATGCTGCTTACAGACGCTTTAAAAAACAAACAGATAGAAATCTGATTGTAACTGAAGCTCGTGCTCGCCGTTTCCATGAAACGATGACAGAAAAGCGCAAAAAAGATAAGATTAGTGCTCGTAAAAAGATGCTTAAACGTCTTTATATGATGAGACGCTACGAATCTCGTTTATAATTTTTTACCCCGCTTGGGGTAAGCTTAATAAATTAAAAGAATTTCTCCATTATAGTTGTTTTGGTTGATAATCAGTAAAATTAGTGCTATAATAATCTACTATTAACTATAATAAGGTATTAGCATGAGTTATAAAAAGCGTTTATTGATTTTTTTCTTTATCTCTTTTATGGTACCACCAATGGTATGGCTCGTTATAACTTTTTCTACACAAACGATTACTTTTAGCCAGCTTCTTGAAATTATCATCTCACCGTCTATGTTGCTTTTTATGATAATTAGTACATCCATAGCATTCATATATTTTTATAAAAAACTCTCATTTATCCAAAAGACTTTAGCTATACATGAATATAACAGTCCAAAGCTTTTGCAAACTATCAATTCTTTGCCAAGAGCTATCTTTGTAGGCTCTTTAGTTTATTGTGTTTTGGGTGCTTTAATCGTAACTAGTACTCAGTCTTTTTCCACATTTGATATGACGGTGTTATCTATTGTGCTTAGTATCTCATATCCGCTGCTGTTTTCTATGCCCTATATCATCAAATTTATAATGACTGTTGAAGCGTGGACGAAAGATGTACCTCTTAGTGAGACATATCGGTTTATTTCCTTAAAAGGAAAGATGCTTTTAGTAATTTTAAGCACTATGATAGGTCTTATTGTCTTTTTTGCGGCTTTTAATGTTTCTTTAGCAAAGTATTACAGACCCATTGGTGTTGAAAGTGTAATTTTTATGAATATAATTGCCGCTATTGTGGCAATTATTATAGCTTTAATTAATATTTTAATGGTAATTAATCAGATTACGCAACCGGTAAAAATTATAATAGACGTGTTTTCAAAAGATAAAAGCAATCTCAAAAAAGAGATAGCTATCACAACAAGAGATGATGTCGGTGTGGCTGTTTTTGACATATCACGCTTTTTTAGTGATATTGCAGATGTTGTTGCAGACGCAAAACATGGATCAAACAACAACAAGGAGCTTGCATCATCAATAAAACGAAGTTCAGATATGGTTGGCGCTGAAGTTAAAAAAGAGCAAGAGAGATTGAAAAATGCGCAAAAAACAGGAATACAAGTTAACGCTCATCTTGAGGCCTCAATCGCCGATGCTAAAAAAAGCAGTGAAAATATTTTAAATGTTGAAAAACAGATAGTAAATATCAATCATGAAACACGGGAGATGGTTGCATCCAATGAAAAAAATATTGTCGGTCAAAAAGAGCTTGCAGATAAACTTTCAAATCTTACCCAAAATACCGAACAGGTAAAAAATGTACTTACAATCATCTCTGATATCGCGGAACAAACCAATCTTTTGGCTTTAAATGCCGCTATTGAAGCAGCACGCGCCGGTGAGCACGGGCGTGGTTTTGCAGTTGTTGCCGATGAAGTTAGAAAACTTGCAGAACGTACGCAAAAAAGTTTAAATGAGATTAACACAACCGTGGGTGTGATAGTGCAAGGCATTGTAGAGGCGAGCCAAGAGATGAATGACAGCATTATCGCATTAAATGAAATATCGCAAAAAACGGATCATGTCGGCGTTACAATGGAGCAGATGAACAGAGTGATGGCTAAGATGAATGACAGTGTTAACGATTCTATAAACAATATAATAAACGTAGCTACCCAAACAAAAGAGATTATAAATGAAGTGGTGGAAATCGATAAAGCGTCAAATGAAAATCTAGCTCATGTAAAAGGCATAGGAGAATTATCTGCAACACTGCTTGGCGTAGCAACCGCACTTGATGAAAAACTTCAGCAATTTGATACGGACTAATGAGAAAATTTTATACAGTATCTATTGAAGATGATACGGCTTATATTACCTATCAACTTTTAAACAAAGGCATATTGGCGCTTCTTGATTGTTGGAGTGTCCCATCTGAAGAGCTAGCCACATTTTTTAAAAAAAAGTATCCTTTATTTGTATGTGCCAAGTTACCGTTTATTGTAAGTGATCAGATAAAAGTGCCGACAGCTATTAAAAATAAATCTGTAATAAAAAAATATATTTCACACAAAATATCAACAAATTTAAACAAACAAAAGCCTCTTTTTGTTTATGATAAACTCTTTGAACAAAATGATGATAAAAATACGGAGTATAAGGTAGATGCGATAAGTGAGCAATCACTTATGAAAACCTTGTCACTGCTTGGCGATACCGATATTATCAAAAGCTCAACCGTTGATAAATATGCTCTTGCCGGCATTGCAAATAGCTGTATAGATAAAAAATCGTATATATGTATATACGCAAATAAAAAAACAGTAACGACATTGGCCATTAGTCAAAAAGAGCTTCTCTTTTCACGCTCTGTTAGTATTGAAGCCGGCTCTGATGAGACTTACAAATCAGATAGAGATTCATTTATAAATCAAACGATTTCTTATATCCGGCAACAATTTAGAGATATAAAATTTACAAATATCGTGATGTGTGGAAATTTGGCAACAGATGAGGATATAGCCACGCAGTTAAATATGCTTTATAATCTTGCAATATCTGTCTTGACTCCAAATATCAAAAATTTTCCAAATGAAAAAATACAAACATTTATAATCTCTATAGGTGCATATTTTACACCAAAAAAATCACGGCTTATGCCCGACTCGCTTCTTGGGAACATCCAGTTTAAATATATTGTAAATATAATGCTTATTTTCTCAAGCGTCATCTTGTTTGCTTTTTTGTATTTGGGATATAATTCATATAAAACTCACAAGAATCTTCTTCAAAGGTATAGCACTATAAAATCTAAACTTGAGTTTGAGTTAAATCATACAAAAACATTATCATCAAGCAAATTGAAAAAAAGTTATTATGAAATGAAAATAAGAGATAAATATTTAAATCAAACCCCCATTTCATTATTGACTAATATAAAACCGCTGGTTTTAATGCTAAAACCTGCAGGAATGAAGTGGAGAGACAGTGGTGGAAAAA
>WFMO01000180.1 GCA_015489055.1 Helicobacteraceae bacterium
CTTAAAAGAAGAAGATATTTTGATTATGCTAAAGCTTCGCCAATGTTTAAAGCGGCATATGAGCGAGAAAGCGTCAATACTCTTTTTCAAGGAAGCGCATCTGATCTTATCAAATTATCTATGAATAAAATTGATAATATTATAAAAGATGAATGCTTAAACGCTAAGATGTTGTTACAGATTCACGATGAGTTGATTTTTGAGGTAGATAAAGAATCTGCCGTCATGCTTGGCAGAAGGTTTAGAGATGTTATGGAAACTGTTTATAAACTAAATATTCCGCTTAAGGCATCTTTAAATATTGGAGACCATTGGGGTGAGTTAAAATAAAAGTATATTATAAGATTTAATAAAACTTAATGATTAAAGCCCCTAAATAGCGTTAATTAATAACTTTATTATTTTACACTACAATATCAAAATCAAAATTTACGAGGTGTTTATATGAAAAGTCTTATCTCCATCATGGGATCTATGAAAACTATGATTGTTTTAGTGTTTGTTTTTGCTTTTTCAGTCGGTTACGCAACTATTATTGAAAGAATGTATAGTACATCTACCGCGCGTGCTGCTGTTTATAATGCTACATGGTTTTATATATTGTTAGGTCTGCTTAGTATTTCATTGATATTGCATCTCATTAAGTTTAAGATTAGGCAAAAGCCGTTAGTCTTTATATTACATTTTTCATGGCTTGTGATTTTACTAGGTGCCGCATTAACGCATTATGTAGGCTATGAGGGGCTAATGCATATACGTGAAGGTAAGACAGCCTCTACTATTACGAGTACGGTGCCTTATTTTGAAGTGTCAGTTGACGATGGAGCTAAGAAAGTCACAAGTGATCACGAGCAGTTTCTTTCTTATATGTTTCATAATAGCTATAGTAAAACTCTTACAATAAACGGTAAAAAAGTTCATGTAAAATTAACGCAGTTTATACCTAATGTCATACAGGCTATTGTAGAGAGTAAAAATGGAGCACCTATAGCTAATATGATGATTACTTCACAGGGCAAAGGACAACAGACAAAGTTATCACCAGGACAGTTTTTTATGTCCGATAGCCTGGTACTAGACTTTGACTCTAATCATCACTTCACAAAACCTGTTATAAAATTATTTGAGATAGGCAAAAAGCTATACATGAGTCATTTGGTGCCCCTTACATATCTAAAGATGGATACGAGAAAATCTGGGATATTACCTCCAAATAAAAAGGAACTTGTATCTAATAGAACGTTGTATTCATACAAAGCCACTCATTTTGTTTTGCGTTCATTTTATCCGCATGCCAAGATTAAGCTAATTAGTAATCCGCATGCCAATCCTCTAAATCCTGCGATGGGTGCTTTGCGTTTTAAAATAAGCAGCGGCGGGGTCAGTAAAAATGCACTAGTTTACGGTGAATCAGGAATGACAGGGAGCCCGGCAACTGTAGATCTAAATGGTTTGAGAGTAACTGTAAATTACGGATCAAAAATTATTCACTTGCCGTTTAAAGTAAAATTAGATAAATTTCAATTAACTAGATACCCCGGCTCTATGGCCCCTGAGACATATTCAAGTTATGTGACTTTAATAGATACTAGACATAATGTTACAATACCATATAGGATACACATGAATCATATTTTAGAATATAGGAATTTTAGATTATTTCAATCATCTTTTGATCCTGATTTAAAAGGAACAATCTTGTCAGTTAATATGGATCCGGGTACTGATGTTACATACTTTGGATATTTGTTGCTGGCAATTGGCTTTTTTGGTTCATTTTTTGCATCCAATGGAAGGTTTGCACAGCTTAGCAGACTAGCTAAAGCAGCAAGCGCTAAAAAAAGCACATTAGCAGTGCTAGCACTTGCACTTATGTTCCATTATACAAATACATATGCAGATACGCTAAATCCGATCATTAAGACTATTACCTCATACAACAAAACAACTGCCAATAGGTTTGGCAGTCTAATAGTACAAAGCAGTGCTGAGCGCGGGCGTATGGAGCCGTTAAATACTTTAGCTATTCAGATTATGGAGAAGATTCACGGTTCGCAGTCAATGCTCGGACTAAGTGCCAATCAGATTGTTTTAGGCATGTTAACTCGTCCTGATTATTGGAGACAAATCAAGATGATTAAAACTGGAAATAGCTTGGTTAATAAACTTATCGGTGTTGCTCCAAAGACACAATATGTATCATTTTCTCAATTTTTTACCGATCCTAATACAATGAGCGGATACAAACTGGCTGCTGAAGTAGATAAAGTGATGAGACTGGACCCTAAAAAGAGGGGTGTTTATGACAGAGCTGTTTTTACAGATAACGATAAAGTAAATGTTGCTTATATGGTTTATACCGGTTCTATTTTTAAAATGTGGCCAGAGCCTAACAGCGCTAGCAGAAAGTGGTTTGGTACTGTAAATGCATTAAAACATTTTCCAAAACAAGAAGCAAATAAAGTTCGCAACCTAGCTCTGGGATTTTTCCTAAGCGTGAATAAAGCTTTACAAACAGGTAACTGGAAACCTGTAAATAATGCAATTTCAACTATATCTGAGTATCAGCGATTTTACGGTGCATCTGTTTATCCGTCTAGCGGAAGAATTAAAGTTGAACTGATTTATAATAAATTAAATATTTTTGAGAGATTATGGCCTCTGTACTTTTTTGTAGGTTTTGCTTTGCTTATCTTATCATTTATTAAGATTTTAAGACCAAAATTTCCTTTAAATATCTATAGCCGTATATCTATGATTTTGTTGATACTCTTTTTCATCGCCCACACTGTAGCTCTTATCATGGTTTGGTATATATCAGGACATGCGCCGTGGGCTGATGGTTTTGAGTCTATGACCTATATCGCATGGGCATCAGTGCTTGCTGGTTTTATTTTCTCAAGACATTCTCCTATCACGCTGGCAGCAACATCGATACTAGCGGGGCTTATCTTATTTGTTGCTCATCTAGCCTGGATGAATCCAGCTATTACAAATCTTGTACCGGTACTAAATTCATACTGGCTTGACATACATGTATCAATGATTACAGCCAGTTACGGCTTTGTGGCTCTTGGTGCTTTATTGGGCTTTATAACCCTATTGCTTTTTATTCTTAAAAACAAAAAGAATGAACAGCGTATAAGTCTGGCAATTATTGAGCTTAATTCAATTAATGAAATGAGCATAATGATAGGACTTGCCATGTTGTCTGTGGGCACATTTTTAGGCGGTGTTTGGGCAAATCAAAGCTGGGGTCATTACTGGGGATGGGATCCAAAAGAGGTCTGGGCACTTGTATCTATACTTGTATATGTCATAGTAGTGCATATTAGATTTATTAAACCAATATA
>WFMO01000181.1 GCA_015489055.1 Helicobacteraceae bacterium
ATAGAGATTGACTATGGAAGTTTAGGCGAAAATATATTGCTTGATTTTAATACAAATATTTTACAATTAGGCGATATATTAACAATAGGCAATGCGCAAATACAGATAATGCAAAAATGTACTATATGCAACCATTTGTCAGTTTATGATAAAAGGTTACCAAAATTAATCAAAAATGATAGAGGTCTGTATTGTAAGATAGTAAAGAGCGGAACGATTTTAAAAGGGATGAAGGTGGAGCAAAATATAATTGACTTTGAAGATATAAAAGAGGTTGGCAGAGTAAAAGAGGTTATAAAAGAGGTCTTTGGTCTTGATTTAAATTTAGAGGGTGATTGGGGATATGACCAAAACAGGGCATTAATAGTTAAAGATTTATCGATACCTATCAAACAGTTTGAAAATACATTTGCAACCATGAGGAGCAATATTGAGATGAACTTAACTCTGTCTGAAGATAAAAGATACGGAGCCATTACCGTACATGAGCATAACCGTGAACAAAAGACGGTAGATAATACAACTTACGATATAGTAACATTTAAAATTAATGCGATTAAAGAGGACATGTATGCAAAATTTATACAAGAATATAAAGATGGCTATGGAAAAGATGAATTTGATATACAGGAGCATTTTTTACAACGTCAAAAAAATACACTAGAGCGATATAAAGATTTTTGGTTTGTATATGATTTATAATACAGTATTGAATAAATAGATAAAGGTACGATATGAAAAAGATAGTTTTATTGGTGATAGTTAATATCAGCCTGATGGCGCATATGACTTTTAGTAATCCACAACCTACATTTATCCATCCAAGAAAATGGTTAATTAAACTTCACGTTGATAATTATCATACGGTGCATCATACTCTTGGGGCAATATATAATCTTTTATCCTTGTATCCACCGGATTCATTATCGGTTCTTGTCATTGCATACGGCAAAGGGGATAAAGTACTTATGAAAAATTATAACAAATTGGCTTTAACTCATATAAAATCTTTGATGAATTATAGAGTAAAATTTGTTGTTTGTGAAAATACTATGAAGACTATGGGATGGAAAAAAAAGCAGTTTATTAAAGGCGTAGATTATGTTAAATTTGGTATTGCAGACGTATTAGAGAAAAAGCAGGCAGGATGGATAGACGTAACACCGTATTAATTTGTTACAAAAAGTAGCATTTAAGATTATTTGTTATTTAATATAAAAAGACATATTATAGTGCAGGTTGCTTATTATAATAACACACTCTTATAAAAGTTTATATCATGCTTTTGTAAGAGTCCTTATTTAAGGAATTAATCGAAACAATTTAAAATATATATTTAATTTAATTTATCTTTTTTTACTTTAAGATAACTAGAATTAAAGTTTAGGTCTATTTCTTTTTTGATAAAAGTTTGATATAATTTTTACTAACAACAGCTTAAGTCTTGAAAAGATTAGGCTTAAAAAGGATAAGTTGAAATGAAAAATAAATATTGGAATCCGTTTGTAGGCGGGTTTTTCTTAGGCACTGCCTTGTTTATATCGTTTATTGTAGCAGGTCAAGGGATGGGAGCTAGTGGTGCATTTGCAAGGATTACCGCAGAATTAACATATCTGTATGATTCTGCATTTTCTTCAAATGCGTATGCATCTCATTATTTACATAACGGGGCTAATGCTCTGGCTAATTGGACGGCTGTAGAAGTGCTAGGTATCTTTTTAGGCGGATATATCAGTGCTGCATTTGCGGGAAGGATAAAAGGTGGCATAGATAAAGCAGAAGGATATTCTACATATAAAAGATTGTTTTGGGCTTTTTTAGGCGGGATGTTGATTGCTGCAGGAACTAGACTCGCAAGAGGATGTACCAGCGGTCAGGCACTAGATGGTGCAGCAACTTTTTCTACCGGTTCTTGGATATTTATGCTGGCAATTTTTGGGACAGGCTTTTTAATAGCTCCGCTATTTAAAAATCAATGGAAAAATGTTAACTAAGGAGGAAATTTGATGTTACCGTTATTTACTACAGGGGCAATTACAAGTAATTTGAATCTTTTATATGGGTTGTTAATTGGTATTGCTTTTGGATTTATCGTAGAGCGTGCAGGTTTTGCAAGAGCGATTCATATCGCACCTACATTTTTCTTTAGAAATCTAAGAGTTCCGCAGATGATGATTAGCGCAATTATCACATCAGGAACTTGGATGATTATAGCAGTTTATTTTGGATGGGTTGATTTTCCGCATGTTTTTATACCGACAGTTTATGTTTGGCCGTATTTAGTAGGCGGTCTGATATTTGGCGTTGGTATGATAATGTCTGGATGGTGTCCGGGAACTGCAGTAGTCGGTGCAGCAGTAGGAAGACTTGATGCTGTTGTATTTGGTTTGGGTATGCTCGTAGGAATGTTTGTATATTTTATAAATTTTCATAGTTTTATAGATTTTGCAAATGGTTCAAATATTGGAAGGTTTACATTAAACAGGCTTATAGGCGGTAATATATATGTAG
>WFMO01000182.1 GCA_015489055.1 Helicobacteraceae bacterium
GAACTATTATGCAACATCTTAACAATTTCGGGTTGGGTTTTATTTGTATTTAAAAAATAGCGTTTTAAAAGCTCATCTTGTGTTGGCATTTGTTATCTCTCTTTGTGTTATACTAATTCCAATGAAAATATTATACCATATTAAAAAAAATTATATACGGGAGTTAAAATGAAAAATAAAATATATCTCAAAGAGCTTTATAAGCTGCAAGTTGAGCTTGTAAAATTTCAAAAGCATGTCATCGATAACGATTTGCAAGTCTGTGTCATCTTTGAAGGCCGCGATACTGCCGGTAAAGATGGAATCATTAAACGCTTCGCGGAACATTTAAGCCCTAGAGACATGAGGACGGTGGCTCTAGGCGTCCCAAGCGATAGAGAAAAAAAATCATGGTATTTCCAAAGATATGTACCGCATCTGCCATCGGGAGGCGAAATAGTCTTTTTTAACCGTAGTTGGTATAACCGTATCGGGGTTGAAAAAGTTATGCGTTTTTGCACAAAGGAGCAGCATACCCATTTTATGGACGAAGTAGGCAATTTTGAACAGATGCTGACACATTCTGGCATAAAACTAATCAAATATTATCTTGATATATCAAAAGATGAACAGAAAAAACGCCTAAAATCACGAAAAATCGATCCCTTAAAACAGTGGAAATTAAGTCCTATAGATGATCAAGCACAAAGATTATGGAAATCTTATTCTAAAGCACGCGATGAGATGTTTGAACAAACTTCCTTTGTGTCTTCACCTTGGTATATCGTACATACCAATACCAAAAAAGAAGCTCGCATAAATGCTATAAAGCACTTTTTAAGCTTAAATGATTACCCCGGTAAAGATGAAAAATTACTGGTATATGAACGTAAGGTAATATGTGAGTTTGACGTAGCATGCTATGAAAAAGGATTAATAGCAAAATAGATTATGATAAAGCTGCTGCATCAAAATCCGCGATAGAGTCAAGAATAAGAGTCGGAGATATGCCTTTTTTTAAATCCTCAGAAGTAAACTTTCCTGTTTTTACAAAAATGGTTTTTAAGCCGGCATTTTGTGCGCCTAAAATATCTCCATAAATATCATCGCCTATCATAATAGTGTCACTAGCATCGACACCCATAGAATGACATGCTGCGTGATAAAAAGTTTTGTTCGGTTTGCCGATCAATATAGCTTCGCACTCGCAAGCATACTCTAGCCCTGCTACAAAACATCCCGCATCCAAACTCAATTTGCCGTCATTATCACGAAAATACTTATTTTTAGCAATAGCTAAAAGTTGCTTGCCCTCTTGAAGATATCTAAATGCCCTATTAAGTTTAAGATAATTAAAATTATCCTGTGCATCACCGACAACAACATATCTGAGGGGATAATCGCTTAGTGAACTGAAGCAATCTATAACATCATCTTTTAATAAAAAATAGGCATTGCTTTTTTCATCTTCAAGCATATGTTTAGTCACATCAAGAGCCGTAATAACCTCTTCTTTGTTTACCAAAAAGCCTAGCTCTTTTAATTTAAGATATACTTCTTTACCTGTTTTTTGCGTTGTATTGGTTAGAAATCTGATAGGATAGTGAGATTTGATTTTTGCCACAGCTTCTACTGCGCCTTTGATAAGATGGTCTCCTGCATATAAAACCCCACCGATATCACACAAAACGGCTTTTAAAGTAAAATTATTCATAAGAAGAACCCATTACGCTCCAATACTCTTTACATGTAAGATAACCTTACATGTAAAGCTTAGCACTGGTATGTAGTTTTAAACTCATATGCAGTCGGGCGACCCTCATCAGGTATAACCTCTCGCTCAAATTTATAATCTAAATATGCGCCGATAAACTCATCGGTGAACACAGGTTTTAAGAAGTCATAATCTTCCGATAAACCCTCAAGTGCTTCTCGCAAGGTATGAGGCATCTGAGGGATGCCGCGCTGTGCTATTTCAGCTTGAGAGAGCTCAAAAAGATCTTCATTTAATGGACCAACCGGAACTGTTTTATCTTTGATACCGTCTA
>WFMO01000183.1 GCA_015489055.1 Helicobacteraceae bacterium
ATAGAGATTGCGATTGTTATTGGCGGTGGAAATATTATTCGAGGCGTAACAGCGGCACATGATGGAATCATCAAGAGAACATCCGGTGATTATATGGGTATGCTAGCTACTGTGATAAACGGCGTTGCTATGCAAGAAGCCTGTGAACATGTCGGATTGCAAGTGCGTATGCAAACGGCTATCAAGATGGAACAAATAGCAGAACCGTATATTAATCGTAAAGCAATCAGACATTTAGAAAAAGGTAGAGTGGTGATTTTTTCTGCAGGTACGGGAAATCCTTTTTTTACTACTGATACCGCAGCAACGCTGAGGGCAGTAGAAATAGGTGCTGAAGTTATCATCAAAGCCACCAAAGTGGATGGCGTTTATAATAAAGATCCAAATATATATAATGATGCCGTTAAATTTGATACCATCACTTATGATCAGGTACTAAGCGAGCATATTAAAGTTATGGATGATACGTCTATCGCGCTTGCAAAAGATAATAAGTTGCCAATTATTATCTGCGATATGTTTAAACCAAACAATTTATTAGATATTATTAACGGTAATACTGACAATTGTTCGATTGTACAATAATATAAAAAGGAAATATATGAGACTTGAAGAATTAACTGCGAAAGCGCTAAAGAGTGCAAATATTGATAGATATACACTGGCATTAGCAGTTTCAAAACGTACAGATGAGTTGTTAAACGGTGCTAGCAGTAAGCTAAACATAGACGTTAAAAATTTTAAAGCTGCTGATTTGGCTTTAATGGAGATTGCAGAAGGATTAATTAGCGTAAAAGGATTTGTACAAAAAAAAGTTAAATAAAGTATTTTAAGTGAATGATTTAAATATACAAGAGATTGAAAATATATATGATGTAAAAAGTGCAACACAATATTTGTTTGCCAAAACATCACAAACATCAAGATTACTAAAAGCGCTTAATTTTGCTACTAAATCGCATGTAGGCCAGAGCAGAAAAAGTGGGGAACCTTATATAGTTCATCCTATAGTTGTCGCAGCTATTGTAGCGGATATAACAAGCGATGAAGCTATGGTAATAGCTGCTCTTTTACATGACGTTGTTGAAGATACTGATGTTACGATTGAGAATATTTTAGAAGTATACGGCAATGATATAGCCCATCTTGTTGGCGGTTTAACCAAAATTGATTCTATAAGAGATGAGCAGTTAATATCGTCAACTTCAAACGAGAAATTAATTACTTCCGCATTATCGTTTCGAAAAATGTTGATTGCAAGTATTGAAGATGTACGCATTTTAGTTGTCAAATTATGTGATAGGTTGCATAATATGTTGACGCTTGATGCTTTATCTAAAGCAAAGCAACATAGAATTGCAGAAGAAACACTTGTTGTTTATGCTCCCATCGCTCACCGCTTAGGCATTTCATTCATAAAAAATATTTTAGAAGATTTAAGTTTTTCATATCTTTTTACAAAACAGTACTATTATATTAAAAATTATTTACAAGAAAATTTTCAAGCTATCGATTTCAAATTAGATGAGTTTAAGCAAAATATTTCACGTCTTATGATTAAAAACGGCTTTTGTGAGGATGATTTTAAGATTATCGGTAGAATAAAACATAAATACTCCATATATCTCAAGATGCAAAGAAAAGGTATCGGCATTGATGAGATACTAGATTTATTGGCAATACGTATTTTAGTTGCAGACACACTTGATTGTTACAAGGTTTTAGGAATAGTGCATCTTCATTTTAAGCCGTTAGCATCAAGATTTAAAGATTATATAGCTATTGCAAAAGAGAATGGATATCAAACAATTCATTCTTCAGTTTTTTTTAATGCTGCAATTTTTGAAGTGCAAATTCGGACATTTGAGATGCACAATACTGCCGAATATGGTATCGCAGCACATTGGAAGTACAAAAGTGGAGCTAATGAAGTAAAACTGGATTGGTTGTATAATCTTCAGTATCAGCATGAATCTGTTGAAAATTTTTATACAATGATTACTAATGATTTGTATGGTGAAGATATAACGGTATTTTCTCCAAAAGGAGAAGCTTTTGCCTTGCCACGTGGAGCAATAGTGCTGGATTTTGCCTATGCCGTTCACACAGAGGTAGGTCATCGGGCGGTATCCGCACTAGTTAATAAGGTTAAAACTTCATTATTAGCTGAGATTAAAAATGGAGATATAGTAAAGATAGTGACATCAGATAAAGATGCTGTCAGATGTAGCTGGATAGATGCTGTTAAGACATCTAGAGCCAAATCAAATATGAAAGCACTGTGCAATGCAAAGCTAAGAGATATTGATAATTTGACCGGCTTAAATATAATCGCAACAGCTATGGGTCTTAACGCATCCAGAGTAGATGAATGGTTTAAAAAGCATAATTGTCATGAAAAAAGGTTGAAAATATCTACAGATAAAAATCAATTAAAAGATACAATATCTAAATATATATCTGAGTTGAGTCAAAATAAGAGATTTACAAATTTCTTAACAAGAAGAAAATTTAAATTTAGGCACTATACGTTTTTAGGGGTTAAGATTATCAGTAATAAATCAGTCAGCGGTTTAGTTTTTGATTATTGTTGTCATCCAAAAATCTCTGATCCTATAGTAGGTATCCTTGAAGGTTCTAAAGTGCATGTACATCATAAGTTGTGTGAGCATGCCGTTGCTCAAATAGAAGATAATGTTGACATGGTTTTTGTGCAGTGGGAAGATACAAATATCTATAATTATCATATGATAGTAACCTTGCAAAGCACCAAAGGGGCGCTAGCTAAGTTTTTAACTTATTTGGCAAAACTTGATATCAATATTACAAGTATAGAGTTAGGAAGAGAAAAAGTGGAATATACCCGCTATTGTGAGATAGATTTTCATTCTACACAGGAAAAGATAAATTATCTTCAGAGTAAAATTGAAAAAGTAGTGAAATTAATAAGTATTACAAGAGCAGATGATGCCTATAAGAAAAATTCATAAATATTGGAATAGAGATGATTGATAAAGCTTTAAAAGAGATAAGACGAGGTAGCGTAGAAATCATAGATTTTGAACGTATTAAAAAGTTATTAGAGAGATATTTTCATACCGGAGAAAGATATAATGTAAAAGCGGGCTTTGATCCGACTGCTCCGGACTTGCATCTAGGGCATACTGTGTTGTTACAAAAATTATCAATTTTTCAACAATACGGTGCAAATATTCAATTTTTAATTGGAGATTTTACTGCACAAATAGGAGATCCTACAGGTAAAAATGCAACACGAAAAGTCCTGTCAAAAGAGCAGGTTTTACAAAATGCAAAGAGCTACAAGGACCAGATTTTTAATATTTTAGATCCTGATAAGACTACAGTAGTGTTTAATTCTGTATGGTTGGATGCACTGGGGTCTAAAGGCTTGCTGGAACTCACTATGACATACAATGTGGCTAGAATGCTTGAACGAGATGATTTTGATAAGCGTTATAAAAGTAATGAATCTATCTCTATCAGCGAATTTTTATATCCACTTTTACAGGGATACGATAGCGTACATTTA
This sequence comes from Helicobacteraceae bacterium, assembly GCA_015489055.1. Taxonomy (GTDB): domain Bacteria; phylum Campylobacterota; class Campylobacteria; order Campylobacterales; family Sulfurimonadaceae; genus Hydrocurvibacter. The sequence continues at coordinate 3,551 of WFMO01000183.1, forward strand.
AAAAGCGATATAGAACTTGGCGGCACTGACCAAAAATTTAATCTGCTTATGGGAAGGCATCTTCAAAGAACTTATGGTGTGATGGATGAGCAGTCTGTTGTTATGATGCCTATATTAGAAGGTTTGGACGGAATTCAGAAAATGAGCAAATCATTGAATAATTATATCGGCGTTACAGAGAAAGCAAATGATATGTTTGGTAAAATTTTAAGTATATCTGATGAATTAATGTGGCGCTATTACGAACTCTTAAGCTCTAAAAATTTGGACGATATTGCTGCCATAAAAACTCAGGTTAATGAATCAAAGCTGCATCCAAAATACGTAAAAGAGATGCTTGCGCTTGAAATTGTAGAGAGATTTCATTCTAAAAAGCAGGCACAAACCGCAAAAGAAGAGTTTGATAAAATTCATTTACAAAATAAAGTACCGAGTGAGATGCAATGTTTTGAAATAAAAGAAGAGTCAATTTGGATTGTTAAGGCTTTGTTAGAATGTAAGTTGGAGACATCATCATCTCAGGCCCGCAGAGATATAAAACAAGGTGGCGTAAAAGTCAATCAACAAAAAGTTATTGATGAGCAGGAGCAGCTCTTTGCGGGAGAGTATATTTTACAAGTAGGTAAGCGAAAGTTTGCAAAACTGAAGGTTTTATAATGAAATTGCAGAGCATTAAAATAGGTAAACATAAGATTGATTATCCAATCATTCAAGGCGGTATGGGTGTTGGTATTAGCTGGGATAAGCTAGCAGGCAGTGTATCACACGAAGGAGGACTGGGTGTTATCAGCTCTGTTGGTACCGGATATTATAAAAATAAGGAATACGCACAAAAATTAGTTTCACAAAGGCCATTAGAGACTACAAGCTTTTATTCTAAAGAAGGATTATTTCATATTGTTGAAAATGCAAGAAAAATTTGTGGCGATAAGCCTTTGGCTGCAAATGTGTTGTATGCGATTAATGATTATGGAAGGGTTGTGCGCGATGCCTGTGAAGCGGGTGTGAATATAATAATAACCGGCGCCGGTTTACCGACAAACATGCCTGAATTTACAGAAGGTTATCCTGATGTTGCTCTTGTGCCGATTGTATCCTCTGCTAAAGCATTAATGATTATATGTAAAAGATGGCAGAAACGATACAATAGATTGCCCGATGCCGTTATTTTAGAGGGACCAAAGAGCGGCGGACATCAAGGTTTTACGTATGAGCAATGTTTAATGCCCGAATATCAGCTAGAAAACCTTATAGAATCTGTTGTTAAAGAGGCAAAAAAATGGGGAGATATCCCAGTTTTTGCAGCAGGCGGAATTTGGGATAAAAATGATATCGAAAAAATGATAAATTTAGGTGCCGATGGTGTTCAGATGGGTACACGTTTTATCGGAACGTATGAGTGTGATGCTCATGAAAATTTTAAAAAAGTATTGATGGCGGCAAAGGAAGAAGATATTGTTTTAATGGGTTCTCCCGTTGGGTATCCTGCGCGTGGTATTAAAACAAATTTGGTAAACCTAGTTGAGAAGCGTGAGGGTCCGGCGATTAAATGTATATCAAATTGTGTTGCTCCATG
>WFMO01000184.1 GCA_015489055.1 Helicobacteraceae bacterium
AAGATGAAAAGTCTATTCCTGTGAATCTATCAACTTGCCAGTCTATCTTTTTATAAACTGCTCCGCTCCCACACCCTATATCTAAAATATTTTTTGGCTTATCATCTATCCATGAAACCAATTTTTCTGCTACTTGTTCTTGTATAATATTATAACCGTCATAATATTTAGCGGATTTGGAAAATTCTTGTTGTACTTTCATTTATTTATGATCAAGGAAATAATAAAAATAATAATCACACACATCACAATAGCCGCGCCAGAAGGCAGAGAAAACATATATGACAATACCATTCCTATAAATACTGACAAGCAGGCAAACAAAAGAGCAAGCATAACTGTTTTTAAAAAGCCATACCCAAACTGTAGTGCGGTGATAGTGGGTATTACCATTAAAGCAGCTATTAAAAATACTCCAACTATCCGTATAGACAAGGCAACGGTCACGGCGACAATAGTTATAAGAAGATAATTTAACCATTTTACTTTAATGCCGCTTGTCTTTGCTACCTCTTCATCATACACCAAAAAAAGCAGCTCTTTTGAAAATCCTATCAGTAAAATCATAGCTACAAATCCAAAAATACCCATGATGATAAGATCATGATTACTAACAGCAAGTATAGAACCAAATAGATAACTAAAAAGCGAACTGTTAAATGCGCCGCTTAGAGATACTATTATAATTGCCAAAGCTAGTGAACCGGAGAGAAAAATAGCTAAAATGGCATCAGAATAAAGGTTAAAACTACTTCTTAAATACTCAATAAGCCATGCACTTAAAATTGAGACAATAACTGCCATCCATAATGTCGAAAAGCCCGTTAAGATACCGATAGCCACGCCGACTAAAGAGGAGTGTGCTAATGTTTCTGTCATAAGCGAATATCTTTTAAGTACAATAAAAGATCCACTAAGAGATGCGAGAATTGCTATAATAAAGCCGGCAATTAATGCATTTTGCATAAATTCATAGTGAAACATATTCATGCTCTAGCCTCTAATGTCCATGGTGATTATGCAAAAGATGTGCACTAGTTGCGTATAGCTTGCTAATATCTTCGCAACTTATAGCCTCTTTTGGGTTGTTACAAGTGCTTAAACTTCTATTTACGGTAAAAACTCTATCTATATCATCTACAATAACCCCGACATCATGCGTAATAAAAAGAATAGTAAGGTTATTATTTTTATTTAAATCTCTCAAAAGAGCATAAAATAGATGCTGCGAATTTTTATCAACCCCCGTATTTGGCTCATCTAGTATTAAAACACTTGGATTTGATGCCAGTGCTCTTGCTATCATAACACGCTGTCTTTGCCCGCCGGAGAGCGAACCTATCATCTTCTGTGATAAATCCATAACATTCATCTGCCTCATGGCGTTATAAGCAGCATCTTTATCCTCTTTATTGTATCGTTTGAAAAATCCACGTTTTGAAGCTCTTCCCATTAGTACCACGTCCAAAACTGTGGCAGGAAAAGAGGTATCAACCAAAGTTGTGCCTTGCGGAACGTATCCTATTTTATGCCATCCTTGAAACTTTTTAATATCCTGACCAAATATCTCAATACTACCCGATGTCGGGACTTGTAAGCCAAGGAGCATACGAACTAGCGTTGTTTTACCGCCACCGTTTGGCCCTATAACAGCATCATATTCACCTGTAAAAATTTTCAGTGAAATAGAGTCTAAAATCTTTTGATTTGAAATCTTAAAATCTAAATCTGATACCTCAAATACAGGGGCTACAAACTTCATCTGCACTCAAGCGCATCTGATATTTTTCCAAGATTTTTCATCATCAAAGAAAAATATGTAGGATGCTGTGTTAGTTTTGTTTTTGTAATATTGACAATTGGTTGTAAGATACCTATTTTGGTATGCGTTTGGCTAGCTACGCTTTTCATCACACTTGGATTAGTAAAGGGAATAAAGAATATTGTTGATACGTTATTATCTTTTACATCTTTTATGATTCGCTCAATTGTTTTAGCACTCGGCTGAGTATCTGGAGATAATCCGCTAATAGAATCAACCCCAAAACCAAATTCATTGCCCAAATATGAAAAAGCGTCATGACCAACTATAAGAGTGTGTTTTTGACATCTGCTTAGTCTGCTTTTATAAAGCTGTTTTAATTTTTCTAACTTATTGATAAATTTTGTTGCATTAGCTTGATAGATAGCTTTGTTACTAGGAAATAGTTTTGTAAATTTATCCCTTAAGACCTTTGCTACTGTTATCATATTATTGATATTTAGCCAATAATGCGGATCCGGTATTTTTTTAAAGTATGTAGTTTTTACATATCGTAATTTAATATAACGACTTAGTTTTAAAGTCTTTTTGGCGCCTAAAAACGGCTTAATCCAAGGCTCCAGTCCTGCTCCGCTGTAAATAATCAATTTTGCTTTACTTAATCTCGCCATCATCTTTGGAGTCGGTTTAAACTCTTCAATATCCGCGCCTATTGGAGCAATCATAAAACAATTCATAGTGTTGCCGCCAATTGCTTTTGCAGCATTAAAAAATACGAAAGTACTAACAGCCACCATAGGTTCACTGCTGTGTTTATTGATATGATCCATTTTGTAAATGGAAAAAAAGTAAAATCCCAAAGATAAAAATAGTAAAATAATGATCATTTTTATGGCTTTCATAAAGCACCTCTTTGAATAAAAATCTAAGAAATTATACCCATTTGGCATTTATTAATCCAGTTTTTGCATCTGGTGTAATATTTTGATATAATTTCATCTTTAATCTCTCAAGGAATTTTACATGACTACAAGCGTTTTGCTTATCATTCAGATTATATTGGTTATATTAATAGTAATTGTTGTGCTTTTACAAAAAAGTTCAAGCATGGGACTAGGTGCTTATAGCGGCTCCAATAATTCGGTCTTTGGTGCTAAAGGGCCAAACAGTTTTTTGGCAAAGGCAACGTTTTTCATAGGTTTTTTATTTGTTGTAAATACTATTGGACTAGGGTATATGTACTCAAAACAAAAAGATCAATCAGTAGTAAATATAGTAGCTCACCATCAGGTTGTTAAGGCTCCAAAAGTTACGATAAATACAAAACAAACCGGCACAAACAAGACAACAAAGTAAAAGGATCTATAATGCTTGATGATATATTTAACGAATGTGAAATAAAAATGCAGCATAGCGTAGAGCATATGATGCGTGACTTTAAAACTTTGCGCACGGGCAAGGTAACAACGCAGGTATTAGACAATATCAAAGTTGACTATTACGGCACACCAACTGCACTCGATCAAGTAGGTTCAGTGCTTGCTACTGACGCCACGACTATCACTATTAATCCCTGGGAAAAAAACCTACTGAGCGTTATAGAAAGTGCTATTTCAAAGGCCAATATTGGAGTGAATCCAAACAATGACGGCAATGTTATAAAACTGTTTTTTCCACCTATGACTGTTGAACAAAGACAAGAAAGCGTCAAGCAGATGAAATCTATGGGTGAAAACGCAAAAATAGGCGTAAGAAATGACAGACGAACCTCAAATGATAAAATTAAAAAACTTGAAAAAGATAAAGAGATAACTGTTGACGAGCTCAAATCAGCTCAAGAAAGGGTTCAAAGAATTACCGATAAATATATTGCAAAAATTGATGAAATTTTAAAAACAAAAGAAGCTGAAATTTTAAAAGTGTAACTACGATAAATTTATTTTACATCAAAACAGGAAAAATATATGGATATTAAGCAGATATATATGAATGCCGATGCTCTTTTAAAAGGACATTTTAAACTTAGTTCCGGCAATCATTCTAACTACTATCTTCAATCTGCAAAAGTTTTAGAAAATCCCAAAACAGCAAATCTCTTAGCGAAGCAGCTAGCAAAACAGATCAAACAAAGCGGTATAAAAATTGACACCATCTGCTCTCCTGCGCTTGGCGGACTGATAGCCGGCTTTGCTCTTGCTCAGGCGCTTGATTGCAGGTATATATTTGCTGAGCGCGCGGATGGGATCATGACTATAAGAAGAGGCTTTGAAATTAAAGATAATGAACAAGTGTTAATATGTGAAGATATTATTACTACAGGAGGCTCTGCTGTGGAAGCTGCAGATGTTGTAGAGTCTCTAGGAGGAGAGGTTGTTGCTTTTGCCGCTCTTGCTAATAGAGGATTTTGCCACAGACAAGAAAGTGATATTAAAACACAATTAAACTGTAAATTGCCGCAAAACAAACCGCTCTTTGCGCTAGCTGATTTTACGTTTGAAATGTATCCGCCTAATGAATGTCCGCTTTGTAAGACGGGTAGCAAAGCTATAAAGCCGGGTTCACGCAGCTAATAGATTTTTGCAAGCGTTAAGAAACTTGCTTTATAGTACATCTTTTCATCCTTTTGACAAGCTCTTTTGCTACTTCCTTTTTTCCATCAACTAAATTTGCAAGATGCAATGGTCGCAGCTTTTCTCTATCTTTTGCAGACATAATCTTTACAACCATACTTACATCAGGTGAAGTTGCATGTACTGCCTCACAAATCAAGTATGTTTTATCTATATTTTCAAGAGTAACTATTACTCCCGCAGCATCTTTTACATGTAAAGATTCTATAATATTTTCTTTGGACATGTCTCCCAGATATATCTCCCGCCCATCAGCCAAACCTCTTTGGACATGATTGATATTGTTG
>WFMO01000185.1 GCA_015489055.1 Helicobacteraceae bacterium
ATATACATACCGGGACGTTTACGAACCGCTTCTAGTCCTTTTAAAACTTTTATATTACTAGCACCGTAATCTTGTTGCATATTTACTCCGTATGTAGTGTTTTTAAAAGTATCATCATTTTATCTAAAATAAGATAAGAGAAAGATTTAAATGACAATAGGCATTATGATCGTTTTAAAATTTCCACTTTGTAATATAAAAGGCAGATTTGATTGATTTAGTCCTATCGTAAATTCTTGTGAATCAATATTATTTAAAAAATCAAGTATATATCTACTGTTTACTGCTATAGTAAAAGGTTCATCAAACTCTGTTACATGCAATATCTCTGTTTTTGCTTCTATATTGTCATTGCTCAAATTTTCAAAAATAATTTTATCTTTATGGAAAATTATTTTCATATCATTTGAAATAGTAGTTATTTGTTTTATAGCTTCAATCATTATAGTTTTTGGAAGCAAGATATTATATTGTATCTCTTTTGGTATTATTCTGTCATATTGCGGGAATTGTCCATTTATCAGTTTTGTGAAAAATAGATATTGTTTTGAATGAATTACAAGATATGTTTTGTCATAATATATTTCAATATTATCAAAAAAAAGTTTTTGAATTTCAAGAATTGCTTTTTTTGGTATTATAATTGATAATTCTTTTTTTGATTCATTTTTAAATTGAACTATTGCAAGTCTTCTAGTATCTGTCGATACGAAATTTATATTATTTTCTTTTATATCTATTAATGCTCCGTTTAATTCAAATTTAGGATTATTTGTATCTATTGTGGAGCTTATCTGTTTTAAGGAGTGAATTAAAGTGTATGAATCAATAGATATTTTTGATTCTTCTTCTAAGACTGGAAATTTTGGAAATTCATTTGAGGAAAAAATTGGTAGTTTAAAACTTGAATGAGCTTGAGTTATGTGAAATTGATTGTTTTTGTGCTCTAAAACGATATCAGCATCTTTTAATATTCTGATAATATCTAAAAATTTTTTACCATTGGCTGTTATTTCACCTTCATGTGATATTTTAACTTCATCTGTAGTTGTTTTTAAACCTATCTCATAATCAGTAGCTTTTATTGTTAATATATTGTTTTTTGCTTTTAAGTAAACATGGGATGTTATTTGGGAAGTATCTTTTTTTTCCAAAAACGGTTGTGAAGATGTAAGTATGTTTTCTAAAATTGATTTGCCTATAACAATTTTCATGTCTTCTCCTATATATTTTAAAATTTTAGTATGTAGTAGTAGGTATGGGTGAATATGTGAAAACTACTACTTTACTACTGTTGTAAGAGATTTAAAGTATGTGAATAAATTAAATTTACTATTCACATCTATTCACATTAATATTATATCTTTTTTTTATTGTCTTACAAAATTTTATGAAGAAGATGTTATTTTATTTGTTAATTCGTCTATTTTTGTCTTAAAATCTTCATCATTTTTTATAAGTTCGTTGATTTTTTTCATAGTATGTGAAATAGCGGTATGATCTTTCATTCCAAAATATTGTGCAAGTTGTGGCATTGTAGAGTTTGTTGTTAAATCACGACATAAATATATAGCAACGCGCCTTGCGTAAACTATATTTCTTGATCTTCCTTTTGATTTTATCTCACTAGGCTTTACGTTAAGTTCTTTTGCTACTATATTTATAATCGTATCTATTGTTATATTTGATCTGTTTTCTCTTATTTGCTCTTTTAAAACGTTTTTAGTAAATTCTATTGTTATATCTATATTCATAAGTTTTGAATAAGCATGGAGTTTTGATAAAATGCCCTCTATTTCACGTGTATTGTTTTCTATAATTGTTGCTATATAGTTGATTACTTCGTTATTTAATTTTATGCGATTGATTTCACATTTTTTCTTTATAATATTTATTTTTGTTTCAAGTTCAGGAGGTTGGATATCTGCAATAAGCCCCCATTCAAAGCGGCTTTTTAGTCTCTCTTCAAGACCACCTATCTTTTTTGGCTGTTTATCGGCAGTCATAATTATCTGTTTTTTTTCATTTCTTAAAGCTTCAAATGTATGAAAAAACTCTTCTTGTATTGAATCTTTATTACTTAAAAACTGAATATCATCAATAAGTAAAATATCACATTTTCTATATTTGTCTTTAAATCTATCCATATTTCCATTTCTTAAATGTCTTAAAAAATCATTTAAAAATTGTTCAACAGAGGTATATATTACATCTTTACCCTGATTTTGAAGAACATTTCCCACAGCTTGCATAAGATGGGTTTTCCCGATCCCCACGCCGCCGTATATAAAAAGAGGATTGTATATATCCCCGGGTTTTTCACTTACACTTTTTGCAGCTGCATATGCAAATTGGTTTGAACCGCCTACGACAAAGTTATCAAATGTATGAGATGGATTTAAAAGAGAGTGTTTTGTTTTATCAACACTTTTTTGTTCAACTTTTTTGATATTTTTTTTTGCTTCTTTTGTTGTTATTAAAATAACTACTTTATTTGATGTTTTGACCTCAAAAAGATGAGTTAATTTATCAGAATATTTTGTTTTAATATAATTTGCTACTAAAGTATTTGGTGCAATATATATGGCTCTATCGCTTGATGAGCGCTTTTCATCATATGAGAGCTGTTTTATATATCTATTATATTCAATATTTGGAATTTCATCTTTTAATCTGTTTAGTATTTCATAACCGATATTCATATATTGCCTTGCGTGAATAGAAAGTGAATTGTAATGTGAATAATATCATTAAATTTCTAAAAATCACGTTTGGACTCTGTTTTTTCCGTTACGCTTAGCTTCATATAATTTTTGATCAACCATGTGAATACTATTTTCTATATCAAATTCATATCTGTCCGAGTCATTTGGATTTATCTCTATTAGCCCAAAACTAACGGTTATATGTATAATATCTGTTCTTGTTTTTATTTCAAGTTTTGCCAGATTTTTTATACATTTTTCAATGGTTTCTTTTGCGTTATGTAGCTTTGTCACTGGAAATATGATTAAAAACTCTTCCCCGCCGTATCTTATGATATGATCAGAATCTCTAAATATATTTTTTAAAAAATCTGCGAATGTTTTTAGTACTACATCGCCGCAGTCATGACCATAAGTATCATTTACATGTTTAAAATCATCAATATCGCACATACATATACAAAATGGTTTGTTTGTAATTTTTGACATTTTAAAGACACTGCTATAAATATCATCAAGATAGTTTCTATTTAACATATTTGTAAGTTTGTCATAATGGGCTTGTTGAATATATTCAGAACTTTTTATAAATGAAAGTTCTATACCTATATCCATTGATATGGTTTCACATTTTTTAAGCATATTTAATATAGACAGATATTCAATTGTATCTTTATCTCTTAAAAGAGAATATATTTTATCTGCAAGTCTATGTAGAGCTAAATGTGAGAGAGCAAGTGTTTTATGTTGACTGTTATTAGAAATTGTAAGTTTTGCATTTGTGTTTAGCCATTTGCCAAAATTGCATAATTTTGGATCTATAATCGGAAATATATTGAGATTAGATTTTTCTATTGCATCTGCAAGGTTGTCTAGCCAGACAATATGCTCTGTATAGTATTTAATAATATTTTTTTCCTTAAAAATATTAATACTGCTTAATCTGATATTATTTTTTCTTTTTAGCTCTTTTATATACTCTGTTAAAAATATTTTTGCAAATTGGTTCTCTATGTTTTTAAATAGTTTACAAAAAGTATGTAGCTGCACAGCATTGTCATTAATTAGCAAAGAATCTAAGATTCTACTTTGTATAAAGGCAAGTTCATTAAAAATTATAGTATAAGGGGTATATTACAATAGTTTAAGTTTTGCAAGTAATTTACATTTTTTTAGTGCTGTTTCCTCATCTAAATTTGCAATAGCATCAATACATTCTTTATAATGTAATAATATTTGTTTTGTATCAATCTCACTATAAAAAATTTTACAATTTTGATCTAGAAATCCTATTTTTAATTCTTCTGTAATTTCTTGTGTATTTATCATAATTTTATTTATAACATTTTATGATATTTGCTTTTCACTATAATACATTATAATATTTTGGCTTAAAATAAAGCTTAAGGAATATATAATTTGATTAATAAACTGAATATATTTAAGCTAAATTATATTATAATAATCATTATCAAAAATAAGGAATTTAAGAATGAAGAAGAAATTGTTAACTTATATGGCAGTTTTTGGTCCCGGTATTGTTGTTATGTTTGCAGATACTGATGCTGGAAGTGTTATAACGGCCGCACAAAGTGGAGCTGTTTGGGGATATAAACTGCTACTTTTACAAATAATTTTAATTCCTATCGTTTATGTAGTTCAGGAATTAGCTGTTAGACTTGGACTATCAACACATCAAGGTCATGGTGAATTGATTAAAAAACATTTTGGTCAAAAATGGGCATGGCTTTCAGTGTCAACTTTGGCCATTGCATGTATTGGAGCATTAATAACTGAATTTGCCGGTATAGCGGGTGCAGGTATGCTCTTTGGGATACCTGCATGGCTAAGTGTAGGTACTGTTGTTATACTTTTAACGGTTATGGCATGGACTGGTTCATATCGCTCTGTTGAGCGAATAGCTATAATATTTGGTGCTTTTGAATTAATTTTTTTAGTTGTAGCATGGCAGGCTCACCCAAATGTATCAGCTATGATTAAAGGTTTAAC
>WFMO01000186.1 GCA_015489055.1 Helicobacteraceae bacterium
AACTCATGTTTATGTAATTTAAAGTAGTTTTGTATCTCATCACTGCTTGGCGCATACATGTGAGCAAATGCGATAGCCTGAAAAAGTTTTTGATTTAAAAGACGCTCTTTTGTCTTTTTTTGAATCTGCTGCACCGTCATGCCATTGCTATTTTGCAAAGCCGTATAAAACTGCTCAACACTCATATGGTTAATGGCGGCTACTCTTTTGATCTCATTTACAATATCGTCTTGAGTAACTGTTATATTTCTCTGCTTTATCTGGATATTTTCAAGCGTTTTTCGTATAAGAAAATCTACAGCCTGCTTTTGGCTAAGACCTCGCTTTTGCATAAGAGCAGTAATCTCATAAGTAGTAATTGGTTGATTTTGCACAACAATAGCCACTGCGTCAATCATCTTTGCATTTAAAGAGACGACAGTTAGTATTAAAAACAATATTTTATACATATTAAAAAGCCTAATTTTAAGTTAAGAGTGATATTTTACCCATTTTTAACCAATGTTAATCTAAAATTAGACACTTACACTAACTTACCTACCAAAAAAGGAATATTATGGTTATTACCCGCTTTGCCCCGAGTCCTACAGGATTTTTACATATAGGAGGCTTAAGAACCGCGCTTTTTTCATATCTTTGGGCTAAGCACAATGGCGGTAAGTTTATACTGCGCATTGAAGATACAGATCGAAGTAGAAATAACGAAGATGCCGCAAAAGCCATCATAGAGGCATTTAAATGGCTCGGCCTCTCACATGACGGTGAAATAGAGTACCAGTCTAAAAGAACAGATATATACAAACGTTATATACGAAAACTCTTAGATGAGGGTAAAGCATATTATTGTTACATGAGCAAAGATGAGCTGGTAAGTTTAAAAGATGAGCAGATAAGCCATAAAGAACGCCCTAGATATGATGGAAGATATCGCGATTTTAATGGCACGCCGCCGCGGGGTGTAGAACCTGTTGTTCGCATAAAAGCGCCCACAAGCGGAACCATTACCGTTCATGACGGTATAAAAGGCGATGTAGTCTTTAATGTAGATGATATACTCGATGATTTTATAATAGCAAGATCTGATGGAACTCCTACATATAATTTTGTAGTAGCAATTGATGATGCATTAATGGGCATCAATGAAGTAATAAGAGGGGATGACCATCTCTCAAACACACCAAAACAGATAATTATATATGATGCTCTTGGCTTAGAAATACCTAATTTTTATCATGTACCTATGATACACAACCAAAATGGCAAAAAACTCTCAAAGCGCGATGGAGCTACTGATGTTATGGAGTACAAAAAAGAGGGCTATCTACCGCAAGCTCTTCTTAATTTTCTAGTTCGGCTTGGCTGGAGTCATGGTGATCAGGAAATTTTCACTATACAAGAGATGATAGAGATGTTTAATCCAAAAGATATCAACAAATCTGCTTCAATATACAATACTGAAAAACTTGACTGGTTAAACGCACATTACATAAAAAATATGTCCAATGAGCATTTAAAACATTTACTAGAAGATTACGATATTATCCTTACTTCAAATGATAAGACCGAAATTTTACTTGACAACCTAAAAGAAAGAGCTAAAACACTCCAGGAGCTAGCATTGCAGATAAAAGATATCCTAACGCAACCTGCTTATGAAAATGAAAAAGCATTTAAAAAAGCATTTAAAGGCGATGCTGTAGATATATTAACCGCATTTTCAGATAAACTAAAATCAACACCAAAACCTCATCTGCCTGTAGATTTTCATATTGTTATGCAAAATATAGTAGATGAACAGGGTATTGGTTTTGGCAAGCTGGGACAACCCCTTAGAATGGCTCTTCTTGGAAAATTATCCGGTCCTGGACTTGATAGCGTTATGGCTGTTATCGGGGTTGATGATACTATAAACAGGGTATCATCAGCAATATCTTATGCTGCGCAAAATGGTTATGCCTGATTTAGCCAGACCATCAATCCTTTTTGAGCATGCAGACGATTTTGGGCCTCATCAAAGACTATATTGCCATATAACTCCATAACGGACTCGCTAACCTCCTGCCCTCTGTATGCAGGCAAACAGTGTAAAAACTGAGCATCATTGGAGGCTTGTTTCATCAGCATATCATCAACCATATAGCCCTTAAAGTCTTGTATTCGTTTTTCTTTTTCATCTTCTTGTCCCATAGACGCCCATGTGTCAGTAGTAACAACTGTTGCACCTTTTACCGCCTCTTGTGGGTCATTTAAGATATTGATCTTTGCACCGCTGTTTTTTGCGTACATGTAAGCATCCTGCAGTACCCTTTTATCAACCTCATAACCTTTAGGAGTTGCGATATTTAACGTAAATCCAAGTTTTGCCGCCAACATAAGCCAAGAGTGCGCCATATTATTTCCATCACCTATATAAGCTACAACCGCATCATCTGCCACGCCGTACTCAACCATGGTCATATAATCTGCTAAAAGCTGGATTGGATGGTATGAATCGGTAAGCCCGTTTATAACAGGTACACTTGAGCAAGAAGCAAACTCTTCGAGCTTGGAGTGCTCAAATGTTCTAATCATAATCATGTCGCACATGCTAGATATTACGCGAGCCGTATCTTTTACCGGTTCGCCTCTTCCTAGATGAATATCTCTGCTTGATAGAAAAAGTCCATGCCCGCCGAGTTGATATATGCCCGTCTCAAAACTGACACGCGTCCTTGTCGAGCTTTTCTCAAATATCATAGCTAAAGTTTTTTTGGGCATATACTCTTTAAATTCGCCACTTTTTAGCTCTTTTTTTATTTTCAATCCTAGCTCAATAATGTCTAAAATCTCATCTTTAGTAAAGTCTTTTAATGTTAAAAAATGTCTCATTACTCTTTATTCCTTTGTAATATCTCAGCCACCTCTTTTGCGTGGTATGAGATTATGATATCAGCACCTGCTCTTTTAAATCCTGTCATAGTCTCCATCACAACTCTCTCATAATCTATAAGATTGTGCTTGCCTGCTAATTTTAACATAGCATACTCACCGCTGACATTATATACAGCCAGAGGTAAAGAGATACTTTGCTTAACATCTCTTATGATGTCCAGATAAGCAAGAGCTGGTTTTACCATGAGTATATCTGCACCCTGCGTCTCATCAGCAACACTCTCAGCAATGGCTTCACGCCTATTTGCCGGATCCATCTGATAGCTTGAGCGATCTCCAAATGATGGAGTTGACTCAGCGACATCACGAAACGGTCCGTAATATCCACTTGCAAATTTTGTAGAATAACTCATAATCGGCAAATTTTCATACCCGTTATCATCAAGTGTTTTACGCAATGAGACAATAATACCGTCCATCATGCCTGATGGTGCTATCATATCAGCTCCGGCTTTAGCATGAACTAAAGCTTGAGCTGATGATATCTCAAGCGTTGCATCATTATCTACCGTTTCGTGGACATGGTCTATAATGCCACAATGTCCATGGTCTGTATATTCGCAAAAACATAGATCAGTGACAACAAACATATCCGGATGAGTATCTTTAATTGCTTTTATCGTTTGGGCGATGATACCGTTTTGGCTAAGAGCATCAGAGCCTACGGAATCTTTAACATCGGGTATGCCAAATAAGATAACACAAAAAATGCCAAGCTGCTTTAAAACAAAACACTCCTTAACAATCTCGTCTAT
>WFMO01000187.1 GCA_015489055.1 Helicobacteraceae bacterium
AAAAGCCTTAAAAGGGATTTACAAGAGTACGATTTTATCATCGCAACTCATGCCATTTTGTACAGACCGTTGCCTAAGATTGATTTGATTATGATAGATGAACAGCACCGTTTTGGAACAGCTCAGAGAAACCTGCTTAACAAGCTGGTAAAAGATGAAAACAGCGGGGCTCATTTTTTACAATTTAGTGCCACTCCAATACCTAGAACCCAGGCTATGGTTCAATCCGCATATATTGATGTGAGTTTAATCGATTCGACGCCTTTTAAAAAGGATATAACCTCAACAGTGGTGCATAAGCAGGATTTTAAAGCTTTGCTAGAACACATAACATCAGAGATTAAACATCATCATCAGGTGCTGCTTGTCTATCCTTTAGTTCAAAAGAATGAAAGCTTTGCTTACCAGAGCATAGAAGAAGCCTCATCTTTTTGGCAGAGCAGATTTGATAATGTATATATTACTCATGGAAAGGATAAGGAGAAAGAGAGAGTTTTAAGAGATTTTCGCGACGGGGGAGATTTGTTAATCGCTACGACTGTTGTTGAGGTAGGCATATCGCTGCCGCGTCTTAGTACGGTCGTGATAGTCGGAGCAGAGCGTTTGGGTCTTTCGACTTTGCATCAGTTAAGAGGAAGAGTCAGCAGAAACGGTTTAAGAGGGTATTGTTTTTTATTTACATATCAAGACAGCTCAAAAAGACTAGAGCAATTTTGTCAAACAGATAACGGTTTTGATATTGCTAAATTAGACTTAAAGTTTCGTAAGTCTGGAGATATATTAACGGGTGTTCATCAAAGTGGATTAGAATTTAAGTGGGTAGATTTAGGCGAAGATGAAGAGCTAATCAAAGAGGTTCAAAAAGATTTAAAACACTATAATGAGTAAAATTCATGATAGTGTTTTATCTTAGGTGTGATAGTTAATAAAGTCCAAATCTGCCATCATTTCTTTTGTATAAAACGCGCGTTTTACTCTCATTATCAAGAAAGATATCAAACATTTTACCGCTTTGCTTTAGATCTTCTAAAACCTCTGCAACTTCTTTTGGCTTATAGAGTTCAAGTTCGACAGGGACTATTTCATCTTCCTCTGCGTATTTGGCTTCATCTATATCTATACCGGCGTTTGCCTCTGCTTTTACTTGATTTAGACCAACATTTTGATGATCTTTTTCTTTATCGTGAATACGGCTTAAAGCTTTTTTCGCTCTATCTGTAGCTATATCAATCGCAGCATACAAATCTTCTTCATTTTGTTTGATAATTACTGAGTTTTTACCGGCTAGGTTAATAGTAAGCTCAACGCTAACGCCGTATTTACCTTTTTTTTCATTGGCAGATACTACCGCATTTACTGAGATGATATTTACATTAAATTTATTTAGAGAGTCAATGGAGCCGTTTAGATGTTGTTTTATAGCGTCTGTAAGCTCAATATGACGCCCTACTAGTGATACATTCATAGATAATCCTTTATTTGAAATAGATAATATTATATCATTAAATCTGTTTTTTTTATAGCTTTTGAAGCGTTCTTCTAAAATATCGTATGGTTTGTATAGAGGTGCCCGGGGTCGAGGTTACGGATGTATCAATCAGTACCGAACCGTTTGATTCTGGAGTATCTATCGTTTTTATATAATTGAAACCATTTTTGCAGTTTAGACCTATATATCTTATCGTTGTATTAATATCAAATATCGGACTTGTATCATTGGGATATGCGGCATTTACATGACTTAAACAATTTGTATTGCCTCCTGCTCCTCTGTTGTGCCCAGATATCTCTAGAAGTGCTAATTCTGTTGCACTTTTTGCCAGCAAAACAGCTTGCTCTTTTAGATATAAATTGGTTGTTTCTTTGGTTGTTTTTTGAGTAAGCTCCAGCATAATAGCCATAATTGTAGATAATACAACTATGAGTATTATCGCCATTATCATAGCAAAACCGCCTCGCTTAGTTAAAATACTGTTTGTTCTTTGCATATCGAATACTCCCCGCTTGTTGAGATATTTGCATCAGATACGCATAGCTGGATCTTAATCAAACTGCCTACTGCTTTAAATCTAAAAGTGCTGACGTTGTTCATGAGTAACGCTCTTTTAACATTTTTTTTTGGATAATTATAATAATAGGTTCCATTCCATGGTTGAAAATTATAATACAGCCATAGGGTGCCGTCACCATAGCCTTTTATTGCATGGCTATTTTGAATATTTTGTTCATGCATGCTTTGTATAGAGGTGCGTATGGCTTGTATCTGCTTTTGTGCATTTGAAAATTCTGCGCTGTTTTGTATGCCAAAAAACTTCGGCAATGCGATAGCTGAGAGGATGCCGAT
>WFMO01000188.1 GCA_015489055.1 Helicobacteraceae bacterium
CGGTCGTATCTTTTTAAAATATTTCACTAAAATACCACTAAGCACTCCTCCGCCTGGTAAAACCCACAAGGTTGAAAGAAAAGTCATCTTACCAAGATCCTCAATCTGCTGGGCAGCTTTTTTATACTCTTTGTTCTTTATATTCTTGGGAATATCTTTTGTCTCTTTATACTCCTGCTTAAGACCATTTCCTATCTTTTTAGAGAACTTCTTAAATTTATATATCATAACAATACTATCCAAAGAGCTTGGATAGAAAGCCGCTCTTTTTAAGCGCTTTATCTATCATTTTAATATATCCATCAATACTCATAAGACCTGTCTTAGCGCGTTTAACCATTTTATCCTGTCCAATAACAACTGTTAGTGGAACACTTTGCACCATGAACTTTTTAGAGAGTTTTAAATTAGAAGAGACATTTACTTTAGCTATGACAACATTCTCATCTTTGTAATATTCTGCAAGTTTAGGAAGCATACTAAGAAGTGTTTGACATGGAGCGCAGGTCTCACTGTAAAAATCTATAAAAACAACTGCGTCTGTACTCTTTATAAATTGAGCATAATTTTTATCGTTAAGCTCTTTGATTCCTCTATTCACCAATTCTCTCTTTTTACTTAAATCTTATACCACATCTCTTTAAGTGCATCAATGTCTGCTACTGTTAGCTCTGTTGTATCTGCATACATCTTAATTGTTGTCCTGTCAGCCTTAGAACATAAAAAATCCAACCCATCATATTTACTTTTATGCACTTGCAGCTCCTCAAGTTTTTCAGATAAATATGGCATATCATGCGCGAATCGCTCTTTATAGATATCTATAAGAGTTTGTGTGACATAATTCATTACAAGTTTCCTTTATTTCATTCTCGTTATAGCTAAAGTTTTTTTATGTATTAATTTAGTATGCACTTTAACTCTATTAATTTCATCAAACTGTATTATACTGTCTCTTTGATTAAACTTGTTCTAACAATCTTTTATAGGCTTTTAATATTATTAAATAAAAAAACGAAGTCATTTTATACCCCCATATCCGTCAATATAAAGTATCCTCAGTATGGGAAATTTAAAATAATATCCCTTTATTTTAAAGACAGCAACGGCTTCTTAGTTCTAAAACAATTATAAAATAGCTTTGCATAAACTCTTTGATGCCTTGCGTAAAGTTTGGTTTATTTTTTTTGAGTATTTTAGCATCCTTTTGAAGTTCTTTTAAAATAAGAATAAGATTTCCTACATCCATGGCAAACTCTTCACCAAACTTTTCTTTTAAAATAAAAATAAAATCCTCTTTTAAATAACCTCTATCATCATGCAGCTTTAAAATGTCAAATATAAACATTGGCACCATCTCAAGTCTTTGAACAGTTGTAAAAGGCTTAGGGGTTTGTACCAGCATTACAAAGGAATCTATCATCTGCATATATCCTTCAAGCATATCTTCCTTTTGAGCTCCTACGGCACCTAGCTGTGTAAACTCTATATAAGTTGCAAGTACACTTTGTATGAGTTGGTTATAAAAATCCTTGTAATCATCTCTAAGAGTGCCTATAACGGAGTGCTTTTGCATTAAATTCTCTATCACCGCTTCTGCTGGCAGAGTTAAAGTACCAGCGAATTGTGCGAATAAAAACAATATCTCTTCAAACAGATCTATCTCAAGATTTTTTGCTTGTACTGTGTCTTGAAGCTTTTTTATAAGTTTCTTAGAAAACAAAAGCTCTTTGTTAACTGCATTTTTTTCTTCAATGAGATGATCAAGCAGTTTACTCTTTGCATATTTGCCATCTTGCATATAAGTTTCTTTCTGCTTCATCTCTACAAGTCCAAGCGGTAAAAAGAGTCTTTTAAATAGTCTTAACTCTGCAATTGATACATATATCTCAAATTGATCTTTATCTCTATAATCATAAAATTCCAAACTCTGTATCTCATCATCAAGTGCCGGATAACTCTCAAGCAATATAGCAGTATAAACATCTACACTGCAAAAATCACGATTTTTATCTCTTAATAGCTGTAACATTACTAAAGAGCTGTTGTATATACAAGTAGCTTCTTGATGATTATCAAAATATCCAAGATTGATGCCAAACATA
>WFMO01000189.1 GCA_015489055.1 Helicobacteraceae bacterium
TAAAAAACGTATTTTTACATCAACATATGATTTTGTTTTAGCTTTATTGAAATACTGTGTAAAATCATCTATACTATATTCTAACAAAAGATTTGAATTACTTTGTATCTCGTTTGGGATGACAGCTTTAAAGATATGGCTTTTTTGCAAGGCGGCAATTAGATAATAGTTTATTCTGCGTGATGGATGCTGCAGCCATTGTGACTGAGTATAGCTATTGATATAATATTTGCCAATACCGTAATATATATTATCAGATGAAGCCGGGCTATTTAGATTAAGACCTCGTACTTTTAAAATCTTATTATCACATCTACTGTGGGCAAACTTTTTTATCTTTAAATTTATCTTTAGATTATATGTTTTAACCGCAGGCACAACTTCTTTTATGGCACATCCGGTAAATAAAAATAAGATAACCGTTCCCAGCATTACAATTTTATACATATCTATCTCTCCCCTGGACCTTTTATCGGTTTTCTAGATTCTAAAAATAATGCGCTTGGATTATTTTTATATCTGTTTATAAAATTGTTAAAATTAAGCATACTTTTATCTAGAGTATCTAGCGTGATATTTAGATTGGACAGAGTATTGCCTGAGATTTTTTTTAAATTAAACTCTCCGTGATTAAGAGCTATCTTAAATGCATAAATAGATTTATTAATATCTTTAAAACTGTTTGCAGTAGAGCGTAGTGCAGTTGATGCAGTAGTTGTCAATTTACCTGTTTTGGCAATCAATGCATTTATGCTTGGAATCATTTTATTTATTTTGATTGAAGCTTGATTTAAATTTGAAGTTATAATCTTAATAGAATGAACTGTTTTTACATCCAATACTCTGTTTGCATTTTGCATCAACTCTCTTACTTGCTTTAATGTAACACTGATATTTGCAATATTTTTGGGACTTAACAGCTTATTTAGACTTGATAGGCTCTCTGAGAGTCTTGTCGTAACACCGCCTAGAGATTTTTCAACTCTGTTAAATAAAGATGGGGATGTTTTTATCGTTGCTATGCCATATTTATTTTTAACAAGAGACGGTGCTTTAATGTCATGTAAAGTAAGATTGATAAATGCTAAACCGGTAATACCCTGAACATTTAAGGTGGCTCTTGTGGAGCTGTTAATAGGAGTATTTGACTTGATAGAAACCAAAACTCTAATGTTTTTGTAGTCTTTTGGGCTAATCTCGATATTTAATACCTTTCCGACATTTACGCCTTTGTATTTCACCGGTGACTTGATATTTAATCCTGCTACTGATTCATTGAAATATATATAATATTTTGTAAAATTCTCTTCGCTGTTTGGTCGCGCCAGCCATATAATAAATACAAACATAAATATTAAAATCGTTAAAATCACAATACCTACAAACGTAAAATTAACTTTATTGTTCATCTTTTGTCCTTATATGCATCAAAAAATGCATTTATAAACGGTGTATGCGTATTGACAATATCATCCAAACTACCCTGCACAACTATATGTTTATCATCAATCACCGCCAATCTATCGGCAGTTAGTCGAATTGAGTGTAAATCATGCGATACCATAACAACGCTAAGTGATAAAAACTCTCTTAGCCTTAGCAGCAGTCTGTCAAATTCTCTGGCTGAAATCGGGTCAAGGCCTGATGTCGGCTCATCCAAAAAAAGCAGTCTCGGCTCAAGCGCCAATGCTCTTGCTAGTGCCACTTTTTTGACCATGCCTCCGCTTATCTCAGACGGAAATAAAGAGCCGTCACTATCCTTTAACCCCACCAAATCAAGTTTATATGCTACCATTTTAGATATAAATTTACTGCTTAAATCTGTATATTCCATCAAAGGAAGAGCGATATTATCATATATGCTAAGTGATGAAAAAAGTGCTCCATTTTGAAACAAAAATCCCCACTGCTTTCTTAATTCCTGTATCTGTTTGTATGATGCGTTTAGTAAATTATATCCTAAAATGTTTATCGAGCCGCTTACAGGTTTATGCAAAGCAACAAGTTCCCTAAGCAACGTACTTTTGCCACATCCGCTAGGTCCGACAATAGCATATATCTCACCGCTTTTTACATGCAGGCTTA
This sequence comes from Helicobacteraceae bacterium, assembly GCA_015489055.1. Lineage (GTDB taxonomy): Bacteria > Campylobacterota > Campylobacteria > Campylobacterales > Sulfurimonadaceae > Hydrocurvibacter. The sequence continues at coordinate 2,086 of WFMO01000189.1, forward strand.
TTTTGTCATGTACCACGGTTGTACCAAATTTCGTTACTATATCTTTAATATCTACTATATAATCCATTAGATGCCCAAAACCGTAAAGATGATAGAAAATACAGCATCACATACGATAATCGCAAAGATGGATTCAACAACGCTTTTTGTAGTATTTACACCTATGCTCTGCGTATCATTTTTCACATTTAATCCGTGATATATAGCAATTGAAGCAATCAAAAATGCGAAAAACGGCCCTTTGATAATGCCGACTAAAAATTGTTTAACAGAGATAATTTCTAAAAATCGTCCAATAAAAAATGAAGCAGAAATACCTAACTGGTATTTTGCCACAAGCATACCTCCAAATAATCCGGAGATATCGGCTATAAAAATCAAAACGGGCATCATAAACACTAAAGCTACAATCCGCGGAATAACCAAAAATCTCATTGCATCAAAACCCATAGTTTGCATAGCATCTATCTCTAGAGTTACTTTCATCGCACCGATTTGAGCGGTAAAAAAAGAGCCGCTCCGACCGGCTATTATAATAGCTGTTATTAAAGGTCCAAGCTCTCTTAAGATAGACAAACCCAGCATATCTACTATAAAAACATTAGCTCCATATTTTGCAAGCTGAATTGATGACTGATATGCTACAACAACACCGACTAAAAAACTTGTAACTGCGATAATACCAAACGCTTTAATAATATTTGCATTTATTTCAAATATAATTTCTTTATATCTTATCTTAGAAGGGTGAAGCAACAAAAGATAAAATGAATAATTCAATTCACCGAAAAAAGATAAAAAAGATAAAAATGTTTTATAGGCTTTAGCGCTTTGAAAACCTACGTTATACAGCAATGAATGTTTATCTGTAACAAATCCATAGGTGTTGATGTTTTTCATTTTTGCATGTATTAAAGCCAAATTTTTTATAATCTCTGGCTGATTACATGTAATATTGATTTTTTGATTTTTTAGCTGTGCGCTTATAGAATCAATAAAAATAGCTCCGCTACTGTCCATGTTATCGATATTATCAAGATTGATATCAACGGTATCGATTCCTTCAAGCGACAACTCCCCGATATACCGCTTAATTGATGATATATAGTTTAAAGTCAGATTACCGCTGATATCAATCTCAATTTTGCCTGAAGCGATATTTTTGTGAGAAACAAGCAGTGGATGAGCCATAAAAGGGGTTAAAAATCTCTTTTAAGCAGCCTGGGAACTTTTAAGATGGTCAAAATCCTGTCTGCTCTTTTTGCTACGCCGTCTATCATACTTTCATCTGAGTCCAGCGTGTCCGGTGCTGGATTGATATCTGTTTTTTTAATACGCAAAGCCTCAGTTAAACGGTCTATCACAAACCCCGCAATATCCTGCTTCTCTTTCATAACGATAA
>WFMO01000190.1 GCA_015489055.1 Helicobacteraceae bacterium
ACCATCTCTTACGCCTGATTTTATAACCTCTTCTTGCACCTCTTTGCTTATATCCATAAGATGTGTTTTATGACTTGTCGGAAAACTCATTGTCTTCATTTTTTTCCTTTTTTAACCTGTTTTTGTCCCTTTTCGTATTCCGATAAAAACTTATGTAAATGAGTATATTCATTTTTACTAAGAAATCTAACTTTTCCGCTTGGTAAATTATTTAACTCAACACCTCCAAAACTAAGGCGTTTTAAATCTACCACATCTCTATTAAAATGTGCAAAAAAGCGTCTGACTTCACGGTTTTGCCCCTCGCTGATTGCAATTTTAATTATAGAGTATGTAGGTGCATTTTTCACGATATTGTATGCAAAAAAAGGCGCAAAATTCATAGATTTTATATTACTTAGCTCATGTCCTCCGGATGAAGCATCTTCAAGCTCCATTCCTTTTTGCATTGCCTGCTCAATATCGTCATTTATATCCCCTTTAATTTTCACACGATAAACTCTCTCCATGTTTGAAGTCATTAAGGCTGTAGCTACACGTGAAGCGTCAGTTAAAAGTAAAAGCCCCTCTGTGGCATAATCAAGACGACCTATAGGGATAAAATGTTTGTATTTTTGCGGCAATGTATCATAAATAGTCTTTCTTTTGCGTGGATCGCTTTTGGTTACCAACTCACCCTTTTGCTTATTATAGGCTATAACAGTGTATTGCTCGTTTGCAGAGATTTTTTTACCCTTTAGAGTTACCCTGTCATCTCTTTCATTTACCTGTGTTGCTGGGTTTGTTTGCACGTCTGCGTTAATTTTAACATACCCATCTTGTATGACTTTGTCTGCTTCACGCCTTGAATAACTGCTGTAATGCGCTATGAACTTATTTAATCTCATCAAGATATTCCCTTTTGTACCAATACATGAATGTGGAGTACACCTTTTACATGTTTACTTTTATCCGTGATAACTACCAATTGTATCTTTTTTTTCTCTATCAAACCAAGTGCGTCACTTGCTAGCATCTCTTCATCGTCTATTACAAACGGATGGAGTGTCGCATATTTTTCTATAGGGGCGTCCAATGAAAAATCTTTATCCATAAGTGCGCGCCTTATATCTCCGTCACTTACCAAACCTACTAGTTTATTGGCATCATCGACTAACAACACGGTACCCAGCCTTGCTTGAGTCATCTTGACAATAGCATCTTTTACAGATGTATCTCTAAAGGCTAACGGAAGATTATCAGTTTGCATCAAATCTCTTACTTTTATAAACAACTGTTTACCTAAAGAGCCTCCTGGATGAAATGATGCAAAATCATTTTTTTGAAAATTGCGTGCCTTCATCAGACAAACAGCCAAAGCATCACCCAAAGCCAATGTTAAAGTAGTTGAGCTGGTAGGTGCTATTTCTAGCGGACAGGCTTCTTTTTCAACAACAATAGCAATATGCAAATCACTGTATCTTCCAAGAGTGGAGTTTTCATTTTTACTCATTCCGATAAGTGGTACGTTAAAACGCTTAACATGGGGCAATATCGCACCCAACTCTTCGCTCTCTCCGCTATAGCTGATAGCTAACACCATATCTTTGCTGTCAATCATACCAAGATCGCCATGAAGAGCCTCTGTGGGATGTAAAAAAAAGCTGGGCGTACCCGTAGATGCAAAAGTTGCGGCTATTTTCGCTCCAATGAGTCCTGACTTACCCACACCAGTAACAATCAATTTGCCTTTACATGTAAGTATCATCTCAACTGCTTGATTAAAAGTATCATCAATACTCTCAATTGCGCCGATGAGCGTATCTGCTTCTATTTGTAATGTTTGTTGCGCGATTTTTATATAATTCATATCGTAATTATATCCAATTGCCAATTAGAAGAATAATTATTTATAAAAAACTCTTGCTATGCCGAAAATAAAAAGCGCTAATGCTTCATTTTTAAAATTTTTATCATACAATAACAAAAAAATACCGCCTGCGACAAATAAAAATGACACGGCGTAAGATTTGACCTCTTTTTTTAAATCTTTTTTTATCCACTCCACTTGATCTTGTAAAATCTCAACTTTCAACTCGTCCGCGCTTATCTTTTTAATAGATGTTTTAAACTCTTTGATTGCCGTGGGTATATCTTTTATCTCATCAATTAACGCCTGAGCGATACCATCTTTTGCGCCTAATGCTTTTGGGATATTTTTTTGTAAAGTAGGCAGTATGTCTTTAACGCCGTTAAAATTGTTTATGTAAGTCGTGCCCAAACCCTCGATAATCGCACTAACACGCATCACATACACGATTTCACTTGGCAACTTAAAAGGTAAATCTCTGGTAGATTCAAGAACCCCGCGAACCAAATCTTGCATGTTTTCACTGCTTAAATTGTCATTCGAAAATATCTCAAACATTCGCTCAACAAATTCTGCCAACTCTGCCGTGGGTGCTTCGTACGCGATGGTTCCTAGTTTTTTAGAAGCGTAGATATATCGCTCATAATCCTGCTCATGTGCTGCTTTTATTAGCTCAATCATAGCAATTCTTGAACTATTTGGTATAGATTTTACCATACCAAAATCAAGTAAAATAAGTTCTCCTTGAGTATTTACAAGCAAATTTCCCGGGTGTGGATCGGCATGAAAATAACCGTTTATAAGCATCTGTTGTGTATAAAAATCAACAAGTTTTGTAATGATATCCCTAAAATTTATATTTTGTTTGAGAATATTTTGCTTGTCATCAAACCTGTACCCCTCTTCAAAACTCATAACAATAGCATCGTCACTACACATTTTGATATATGGAATAGGAAATTTTATCCCACTGTTTTTATAAACTGATGAGAATTTTAGAAGGTTATTTAACTCATGAGTTAAACTGACCTCTTGCATAATCATTTTTGAAAATTCACTGATAACCGATTCGATAGAATTTTTTGTATAGTATGAAAAAAGCGGGCGAAAAAGCTTATTAAAAAAATTGATTATTTTGATATCGGCTACAACTTGTCGCTTAATAATAAGGCGCCTTAATTTTACTGCCACTTTCTCATTATCTTTTGTGTAGGCAACGTGTACCTGCCCGATTGAAGCTGAAGCAATCGGTGTTTTATCAAAACTTTTAAACTCGTTTATGCTAAAAGCTCTACTAAAGACAATCTCAAACTCATCTTGCGCCATTGCCGGAAGAGTATCGTGTAACTCTTTTAGCTCATCTATATATTCCTGCGTAAAAAAATCGGCTCTAGTTGCTAAAACCTGAGCCAATTTTATAAAACTCGCACCAAGCGCAATAATAGTATTTTTTAACTTCTTCGGAGATAACGGCTTAAAACCTAAAAAACTCTCTTTCTTTTTAATAACAAGATATACGGTAACTAAAAATATAAAAACGCTGTATATCCGTCGCAAAGAATAAAAACGTAAATTTTTCAAAAAGCCTACTTAAGCCCCTCTTTTAGCTTTTCAATATCTTCTTTTGTAGCTAATCCTAACTCATCTATAGATTCTTTGATCATCTCTTTTAGTTTAGTCTTGACCTTGCTGTCTCTTTGCTTACCAACATTTTGAAGTCTCTCAAGCAAGCTTTTTGCGTCATCTTGTTTGATTTTTCCCTCATCTTCAAGTTTTTGAACCTCCTCTTCTACTCTTTCTTTTAAGATTGTAGCAGCGCCTAAACCTGTGTATATTAAATCTTTTAGCATTGTAAATCCTTTATTGTTTATTTACAATCATACCACATTAAAGTAAAAAATTATGCTATGATTTGACGATATGCACGCTTGCAAACAAAGGATGATAAATGGCGCGATATATTTCTTTTAAAGAAAAAATTAAACAAGATATATCAAGACATCGTAAAACGATAAAAGAACTGGGTCCCGGCATTATAACGGGCGGCGCTGGTGATGACCCTGCGGGCATAGTAACATACACGCTTGTGGGTGCTACTACCGGACTTAGTCAGCTATGGCTTTTACTGTTAGCTACTCCGATGCTAATATCCGTTCAAAGCACCATCTCGCACATAGGTCTTGTTACCGGCAAAAGTCTTCCTGAGCTTACAACTGCATTTTATACAAAAAAATTGACTATTTTCATGATTTTAATTCTAGCAGCTGCCAATATCTTAACCATAGGTGCTGATTTAGAGGCTTTGGCATCTATCTTTTCTGTTATCACGCATAAAGATACTGTTTATTTTCTCATCCCAATCACGGCCATTATCGCATATTTGGTTATGTACAGCTCTTACAGGTTTATAAAACGCACATTACTAATCTTTAGTGCTGTACTAGTCGTGTATATAATCAATGTTTTTTTGGCTAAACCAGACATCATACCGATACTAAAAAATACTTTCATACCACATATCTCTATGCATACCGCTTGGATAATTGCCGCACTGGGCATGCTTGGGACAACGATCTCCCCATATCTGCTTTTTTGGCAAGCATCTGAGGAAAAAGAGGAGAAAAAGACCGTTGTTCAAGCCAAAAGTGCACATCTTGATACCGTTTTGGGAATGAGCTACTCAAATATTTTGGCATACTGCATGATAATAAGCGGCGCTGCTGTTTTTTTTGGCCATACAGGAGATATACAAACTATGGGCGCGCTTGCAAATGCGTTAAAACCCGTAAGCAGTCAATATGCTTTTGCGCTATTTTCTATAGGTGTTATCGTATCCGGGCTCCTTGCCATTCCAGTTCTTGCAGGCTCTACAGCCTACGCTGTTGCGGATGCCTTTGGATGGCGCGCGGGAATGGACGACAAAGTAAGTGATGCCAAAGGATTTTATCTAGTGTTTGTAGGCGCCATGATTTTAGGTGATATTATCGATATGTCACCTATCTCAG
>WFMO01000191.1 GCA_015489055.1 Helicobacteraceae bacterium
CTTCAAATTGTAATACCCATAGATTATGCTTTACACTAATCAAAAAAGAATGTTTGTTAACGGTTTATTTTTTAGTTGCGATATATAGTTGTTGAAGATTTAACTCTTTTAAGATGTTCATAACATTTACAAAATCTTGAAAAGTTGATGCTTTATCGCTTCTTAAAACGATTGTCTGCGTTTTTGGTATGCTTGATAAATTGAATTTGAGCTGTTTTAACGTGACTAAACCTTTATTCATATAGATACTGCCGTGTTTATCTATATAGATATTTATTGTTTTGTGAACACTTTTATTTTTATTTGCTGAAGCGTGAGGCAGGGCAACTGGTATAACACCCTGTTTTATAAAGGTTGCAGTAGTTAGCACCATAACAAGCAGCACCAGCATGATATCGATAAAAGGTATAACATTTATCTGATCAAATTTTTTTCTGGTCTTCATTTTTCTTTACTTTTTTGGGCTATATCAAACTGAACTAAAATACGCTCCATTTTACGTAATAATATTGTATAAAAAGCTATGGCAGGGATGGCTACTACTAAACCAAGAGCTGTTGCTTTTAGGGCAAGTGCTAATCCTATCATAATTTTTTTTGCGTCAACAGTTCCGATATCTCCAAGACTATAAAAAGTAAGCATAATGCCTAAAACCGTTCCAAGAAGACCGACATATGGCGCGTTTGCTCCCATCGCCCCTATAGTTCCAAGATTATTACTTAAATCCAGTTCCAAGATATCTTTATCTTGATAATCTTCCAGTCTTATACTTTTATAAAACATCAATCTTTCGATAAACAGCCATAATGTCACAATACTCATAATAATTAGTATCCCGACAATACCGTAATCTAATACGCCCTCAGCATATGCTATAAAGTTGGATGTATGCATTTTTTACCTTTAAAATTTAAAAACAGCGCAGTACCGTTATTTTGCTTTGATTTAATATTAATTTTTATTTTATTTTCATCACAAAAATGTTTTACCGTTGATAACCCTATTCCAAAACCCGGCATACTGCTATCGCTTTGATAATATCTGTCAAATACTTTCAAAAGAGCAATCTCATCCATACCAATTCCACGGTCCTCAATACAAAGCAAACCATTTTGTAATTTTATATCGATTTGATAAACATCTTTTGAATATTTGATTCCGTTGTCTATAAGATTATCAATTACTTTTTGTAGTCCTATTTTATCTATTTTTATCCAAAAACTTTCTAAAAGTGTAGTAAATTTTACATAAGGATATAAAGACTGCATAAATTCAAGTCGCTGGATTATGAGATTTTTCAGATCAATATCTTCAACTGTTTCATGTTTTGTTTGTCTGGTTATCATATAATCTAATTCATTGTAATATGCCTCTATCATCTTTGAAGCAGTTTCTATCCGTTTTAGTCTTGTTGTTGCTTTTGGGGTTTTTATCTCCTTTTGTAACATTTGAGTGTTTGTTTTGATAGTGGCAACAGGCAGGTTTAGCTCATGTAAAATGTTTGTTGAGAGTTCTTCGAGATTTGTTGCATACTCTTCAAGCGGCTCTGTTGAGAGTTTTGAGATAACAACAGCAGAGATTACGATAAGGACAAGGACAACAGCAGACAATACATAAAAATGATTAAATTTTGTAATGCTGTCCACGTACCAAAAACCACCGGTAAATAACAGTGTCGTGATAACATAGTAGATAAAAATATTTCTCTTAAGATGATAAAACAAGCTTGTAGCCAATCCCTCTTATATTTTGTATTTTTTGATGACCTATAATACGCTTTATACGGTTAATATATACCCGTATAGCGCCTTTGCTGATATCTTCATTATGCATCCAGAGAGTATCCGCAATCATCTCGTTGGTGACTATTTTTTGATTATTTTTTATCAATAATGCAAGTAAAAGATACTCCTTGGGCTTTAAACTAAGTTCTTGTGAGTTCATATATATCTGTTTGTGTTTTTTATCATGGCAGAAGTTTTCTATATATTGTGTGTTTTCTCCCATAGTTCTTTTAAGCAGTGCTTGAATACGCAGTAACAATTCATCATTATCAAACGGTTTCCTTATATAGTCATCGCAGCCACTGGCAAAGCCATGTTGCAGCATATCTTTTTGTTTGTATGATGTAATAAAAACAGCCGGAGTAGTGTCGCCTGAGGCACGTAATTCGCGAAGAAGCCGGGTTCCGCTTAGTTGCGGTACCTTGATATCTAGTAAATATAGATCAAATTGATTGGAATATGTCTGATTTAGTGCATCGTTGGAATCAAAACAACAAGTAACACTATATCCGCTATCGCTTAGAAGATCATCTACGCTTTGTGCAAAGAGTTGATTGTCTTCAAGTAGTAAAATATTAGCTGATGTCATCTATCGACCACCCTATGGTCTCATTTGCGTACATTGGAACTACGGTATTGTATATTTTAGGAATCGTAAAAGGAGTATTTGAAAGTCTAACTTCTTTAAACTCTGGACATATCCCGTATATGCGTTGGGCATTATCGCTTATAAAGTCTTGTAGATTTTCAAGCGCGTCAAATTTATCGAACAGTTCACAAAGCATCTGAATAGCAATTGGTGCCGTAAAAATACCTGCGGCACATCCGCTTGACTCTTTTTCATGTTGCGGGTGGGGTGCAGAGTCAGAACCAAACATAACTTTTGGATGAGCATTTAGCGCAACTTGCAATAAGGCCTCTCTGTCTTGTGGACGCTTGGCTATGGGTTTGCAAAAAAGATGGGGCTGCATCTTGCCTCCTACTACGTCATCTAGTGTTAAGAGCAGATGATGCAGTGTAATTGTGGCATAAAGATTCTCATATCGCTCAAGCATTTGTACTGCTTCTTTGGTGGTAATGTGTTCCATAATAATTTTTAAATTTGGAAAGTTTTCGGCTAATTGTTCATAAATACTCATAAACTCAGTCTCTCTATCCATCACAAAACCATGACTTTCTCCATGCACACACAAAGGAATATTTAGCTCGCTCATAGCTTCTAAAGTGGGTCTCATAGCTTCTATATCAAAGCTTTTCACGCCCTCTTTTGAGTTTGTAGTTATACCGGCAGGGTACAATTTAACTGCCAATATCTCATCTTCAACATCTTCTAAAAACTCTTTGCTGTAATTTTGATAAAAAAGAGTCATATAAACTTCAAAATAATCATTAGCAACAGATGCTAAGATACGTTTTTTATAAGCTATTATGTTTTGTTTTGTAGTAACCGGGGGCACAAGATTTGGCATTACAAGTGCGCCGCTAAAGCTGTATGCGCTAAGAGGTGCGATGTTTTCCAGCATAATGCCATCTCTTAAATGAAGATGCATATCAAGGGGCATTAATAGTGTGTGGGTTTTCATATATCTCCTTAAAAAAGCAATATACCAAGTATAACAAAATATAAGTTAGAAAATCCATAGTGAAACTATCTGCTTAATGCATATTTAAGTTCCTTAAATATAAAATAGATAAAATTTATATATCTTTTTACAAGGGATCACTTTGGTTGATAAGAACGATATACAAGAGTATATAAAACATCTACCGCCGACACCGGAAATTTTAAATCAAACACTTTTATATCTAAATACTAATGATTTAGCTAAAGCCGCACAGACTGCAAAGAAAGACAGAGCGTTGTCATCTTATATAAAGTCATTAGTAAATAAGCCTATATATGGGTTTAAGAGCGAAATTACCAATATTGCTCAGGCATTTAGTATTTTAGGTCTTGGATTGGCTAAACAATCTTTATATAACTATTCTTTATCTTTGCTATTGCCAGATAGATGGAGGGTATTTACCATCAATAAAGCTTTATTTTATGATTTGCAGGCATCACTTAGTGTTGACTGGCATAAAATTTTACAATATTTGGATGTAGATGATTCTGATATAGAAACTGCTATCATTTTAGCGCCGGCTAGCGTAATTATATGTGAGTCTTTATTTCAAGATCATATCCAAGAGGTAAATCTATTAAAAAGTTCACATAATTTAAGTTATAACGAGATATTGTATCGGTTAACTTCTTTAGATTTATTTGATATATCAGCTCGGATTGCAAAACTATGGGGAATGTCTAAAGCTTCACAGGAGCTTATTGTCGCCTTTAAAAAAGCATCAGAGCAGCCACAAATCAATATACTTGCTAAATGGATGTATCTTTTATTGTTTTTTGAATTTTCAAAACCTGATTTTGTTAAAGCCGGCTTAAATGATTTTATTGAGTTTAAGCCTGATTATGTGAGTGATGTATATGAAGAGTTTGCCAAACTTATGGATATCTCATGAGAGCAGTTATTAAAAATAATATTGGGATTTTTACTCCACAAGGATTTTTAGACGGTAATAATACACAGGCTTTTTTTACATTAGATGATATAAAAACTACTGAGCATTTGAAAGTTGAGATGCTTCTGGTATCGTTAAAAAAAGTGATTTTTTTCAATAAAAACGGTATTGATACCTTTGTTCAATTTTTGCTTAAAATGCGTTTGAAAAATCATATTATTGTAGGTTTTTGTGATTATAATGATAAAAAATATATAGCTATAAACTCTTTTTACCAAGACAAGCTGACGTTTTCACTGTTTAAGACATTTGAAATTGCTTCACTTTTTTGCTCATCGTTTAATGCTCAGGGAAAAACGGTTTTATTGTATCATAAAGATCCTTCTCAGCGTTCAGCTATGGCTATAGAGCTTTTTGAACGAGGGCATAATCCGATTATTTCACAGACTAAAGACGATTTTAGGCAAAAACAACAAAATGCTGCCAAGTACGACTTTATCATAGAAGACACTTACCTAAATATATTGGGACAAAGAATAGCAACAAAAGTAAAAGGCAACGCCATTATATACACGATTTCCGGTTTTTTAGATGCCGAAATTATCGAAAATTTTGACATAACGTATCATAACAGTTCATTGCATGTAGGTTTTAGATTGTTCATTTTTGATGCATACAAAGTAATATCTATAAATATACATGCTTTGCGTTTTTTTACGAAATTAAGCACAAGTGCAGCGGAGTATGATGCTGTGATATGTTTTGCAGGAATGTCATTTGAAAAAACACCTGTTAAGTTTCAAGAAGAGCTGGAGGATTCAGGAATTTTATTTTTTGATTCTATAGATATGGCCTTAAAAGAAAATCAAGAAGTTGCAAAATTATCTAAAGGTACGACATCAACATCGGCAAAGAAATCACTGAACAGAGTTGTTGTCCAAAGGTTGCCTGAATTTATTAATGCGGTTATAACAACCGTTGAAATGATGACAAATATCAAAGCCGTTAAAAAGACCGTAAATATACAACCTATCACAATTGATAAACATGAAGGTGAATTGCTTTCAAGCTCTATAGGATTTTACGGTGCTATTGACGGTATATTGGTGCTCGTATTTCCTATTAGTCTTGCTAAAAGGAGCTGTGAATTGCTTATCGGAGAAAATACTGATAATCTTGAGGATATTTTAGATGCCTTGGCTGAGTTTGTAAATATTATCGGAGGTCGCATTAAAACATTACTTCGCGACTATGATTTAGATATTGATATCACACTGCCTAGAACATATGCAAATACTACTAATTTACAAAGTACAGTAGAAAACAAAAAAGGGGTACAGGCAAATCTTAGCTTTGACAATAGTGACTTTATCTTCTTTTTAACAAGATAATCTTATTTATCTAAAATATTTTTTGTTTGTGTGCTTGTTTGAATTTTGCTCACCATAAAACTAATAGTTACTCGTCTATTTTTAGCACGTCCGGATGCTGTTTTATTGCTTGCTATAGGATTGTATTTTCCATATCCTACAGCAGCTAATCTACCACCAAAGACGCCATCTTTTTGCAAGACTTGCACAACAGAAACCGCTCGAGCGCTTGAGAGTTGCCAATTGTTTTTATAAACAGACCCACGAGTGGGAGGAGTGTTATCGGTATATCCGTTTACTAGTATATTTATATTTTTTGGCATTTGGTCTATGATTAATACAATGCGCTTTAAAAGCAGTAAGGTATCTTCATTGACAATCGTGGCACTTCCGGGTTTAAACAGCATTGAGGCAGGAAGATTAATAATAAATCCCTCTTGTGCATTTTTTAAAAATATATTTGCCCCACTTTTTTGCTTTAAAAGCAATTTGCTTACTTTGACTTCGGCACGTTTTAGGATATTTGATTGCATCTTGTTTGACGGAGTGTGTGTTTTAAAAACAGCACTTGACCCGCTTTTTAAAATACCTTTAGACCCCATAAGGACACCGTTTTTAGATATTTTTTTAGAGTTACCTGTCTTTTTACTGGCCTTAGTTGATGATTGAGGTGCAGGCGGAGGACGAAAGTTATATATTTTGACAAATGCGGCTTTAACGGCAGCTAGTTTTGACTTATTGACCGATGCTATCGCAAACAAAGCAATAAATAGAGCAAGTAAAAGGCTTAAAAAATCTGCAAAAGGTACCGCCCAAGCTTCACCTGCAGGACATTCACATTTTTTACATTTCTTTTTAGCCATCTACTATCGCCTCGTTAGTCAAACTGACTTTTTTTATTCTCAAGAGGTGAGAGATAATTGAAGAGTTTGCCTTCTAGAGTACGAGGATTATCTCCGTGTGCAATGCCGATAATCCCAGCTAAAATAATTTGTTTGTCAGTCATCAATATCTTTGTTTTTCCTTTTAGTTTGCTTCCAAGTGGCCCGATGAAAAGATATGCGCCAGATATTCCCGTAACAGTTGCTGTAAAGGCGCCGCCAATACCCTCTGCCATGGCTGCTGGATCGTTTAGTTTTTGAAGCGCTAAAATCAAACCCATAACAGCACCAACTAGTCCCATTACAGGGCACGTTTCACCTGCTAGCGACCAGTAGTGCGCGGCTCCATGATAGTATTCTTCCGTTTCTTCTATCAGCACCTCAAGAGTTTCTTCGATATCGTCTATATCCATGCCGTCAATTGTCATATTCAGCCCTTTTTGAAAAAATTCATCATCAATTTCAGCTACATGTGATTCAAGTGCCAATATACCGTCTCTTCGTGCGATTGTGGCAAACTCCACAATCTGGGCTATACGCTTGGAAAAATCGACAGGTGCTTTTTTAAAAACAGTTTTTAATTCCTTAAATGCTGCTTTGACGTTACCCCCGGCTGTTCCTGTCATAGCTGCCGCCATAGCTGTGGGGATTACTATAATAACAGATGATAAATGAACTAAATGAAGCGGATTTCCACCATCTATTACATTTCCTATCGATAACGTTGCAATAGACAATAACATACCCAAGATAACTGTTAAATCCAAAATTACACTCCAATAAATATTTAGTCGATGCTTAGATATCGGCTTAAATCTATAAAAGTTTAACATAATGTGGTTTAGGTTTTACCACTTATAGTAAATAATTTTGATAAAATATGCATAACAATACTCAAAAAGGTAATTTATGCTTATAGCACCCAGTATTCTTTCAGCTGATTTTGGAAATTTAGCAGCAGATGTAAAGGCGATATGTGAGGCTGGATGTGACTTTGTGCATGTCGATGTCATGGACGGTCATTTTGTACCGAATCTTACAATTGGACCTGTTGTTGTCACGTCTATTGCAAAGGTTGCTACTAAGCCTTTGGATATTCACTTAATGGTGCAAAACAACTCATTTTTTGTTGATCTTTTTGCACCCCTTAAACCAGAATATATCTCTTTTCACATTGAAGAGGAGAAGCACCCTCATAGGTTGATTCAAAAAATACGCTCACTTGGCATAAAACCAGCCATAGTTTTAAATCCTCATACACCGGCAGAGTCTGTTGAATACCTGCTAGAGGATTTAGATATGGTGCTTGTTATGAGCGTGAATCCTGGATTTGGCGGACAAAGTTTTATACCAAATGTGCTAGAGAAAATTAAAAGATTAAAAAGATTACGCGATAGTATAAATCCAAAATGTCTTATAGAGATTGATGGCGGGGTTAGTGATAAAAACATTAAACTTTTAAAAGATGTAGGCGTTGATGTTTGCGTGGCGGGAAGTTATGTATTTAAACATGATTCACTTAAAACAGCAATAGACAACCTAAAGATATGAGAGTTAAAATATGTGGTATTACATCTTATAAAGATGCCGTAGCTGCCATTGATGCGGGTGCTGATGCTCTTGGTTTTGTTTTTTATAATCATTCTGCTAGATATATCTCTCCTGATGATGCTGCTAAAATTATTCAAAAACTGCCTCCTTTTGTTGAGCGTGTTGCTCTTTTTGTTAACGAAAAAGCAAATTTTATAGATGAGGTATGTTTGCATGTAAATGCATCACTTGCCCAAATCCATTTTGAAGCAGATCGAGATTTGTTTGATGCCCTGCGAACCAAGCATGTAAAAGTGATAAGAGCAAAAACAAGAGATGAGATCTTTCAACATCCTGATGAGTACAGACTAATAGATACTTATACTAAAGAGTACGGAGGTAGTGGAAAATTGCTAAATCTGGACTGGTTTAATGGTATAGACTGCTCTACAATGATATTAGCAGGAGGCTTAACACCGGAAAATATTTTCCGGCTAGCAAAATATAATTTTTACGGAGTTGACGTAAGCAGCGGAGTCGAGAAATCAAAAGGGATTAAAGATCATCAAAAAATTAGGAACTTTATAGATAATGTTAACAAATATCTCACTTAATGAAAAAATACGCTATAAATTAGCCCACAACGGTGCAACTATAGATGAGCTTTTAAAGCAGATAGAAGAAGATTCTATTGAGCTAGCTTTGGAGTTGTACCAGGCACAGGGATTGGAGATTGTTAAAAAAGATAATCTTTATTTTTATGCAACGACATTTTTGCCAATAGATGAAGCCGTGTTTTGTGTTGTCGATATAGAAACAAACGGCTCAAATACAGATAAGCACCAAATTATTGAGATAGGAGCTAAGAAAATTCAGGG
Organism: Helicobacteraceae bacterium; assembly: GCA_015489055.1. Taxonomy (GTDB): domain Bacteria; phylum Campylobacterota; class Campylobacteria; order Campylobacterales; family Sulfurimonadaceae; genus Hydrocurvibacter. The sequence continues at coordinate 8,961 of WFMO01000191.1, forward strand.
CGGTAAGATTATTGACAGCTTTGAGAGTTTAGTTCATTGTGACGCCATTAATGAAAATATTACAAAAGTCACAGGTATATCTTCCAAAGATACCATTAATGCGCCGTTACAAAAAGAGGTTATGAAAAGCTTTAAGGCTTTTTTACAGGACTCTATCGTTGTAGCACATGATGCAAAATTTGATTTTAAGTTTATCTCATCTATGATGAAACGTAGCGGTTTTGAAGAGATTTTAAATCGTCATTTGTGCAGTATTGATTTAGCAGAGAGAACCATCGTTGCCTACCGCTACGGGCTTGGCTATCTAAATGATCTATTATGTTTAAATAAAGAGGCAACTCATCATCGCGCATTATCAGATGCAACAACTACGGCAGAATTATTTATAAAAGCTTTGGGTGCTTTAGATGAAAGTATCATCACTATAGAACAATTAATAGAGTTTTCAAAAAAAGCAAAAAGATTAAAGCGACCTACATTTGATCCTCTTAGGCAAGATAAACTTACATAAGAGAATATATTTTATATTATCTGATTCTAACGCTTTTTGCAGCTTCTTCTTTGGCTGCGCCACATTTCATATTATCGGCTCTTATTACCTCTTTTTTTAACTTTTGAAGATGATTCATCTTGGCTTCAATCTTTTGTAAATTGCCTTGTATTATTGTGTTTGACGCACCACATTTACCGGCACCGCACTTAGGAGCAGGTTTTGATACAGCCATATTTCCACATTTTGCCATAGCTGAGGTTGTGCAAATACCTGTTAAAAGTACAATTCCAGCTGCAACAGATGACATTTTTTTTGTTTCAAACATTTTATATCCTTTATTTTTTTAAATTAGAAATTATTATATCGTATTTCTTTCTTAAATCAGTATATAAATATCTTATAGTATTTTTTCTTAAATTTATTATGAGTTCTTTTTGTGACGAGATAGTGACATTTTGTATGAGCGGTTTTTAAAATTTTTTTATATAAAATGACACCAAGATTTTATAAGGAGACGTTGTGATCGACAAAGTCATAAAAAGAGACGGTTCATTTGAAGAGTTTGCTCCCTTTAAGATACAAGATGCCATAAAAAAAGCATTTAAAAGCGTTTCTTTGCAGTATGATGATTCTGTTTATATTTATGTGATTAATGAATTGTGCTATTTTAATGCACCGGCAGTTGAAGATATACAAGATACTATTGAAAAGCAGCTGTTTGAATCGGGATATTTTGAAGTGATGCGCTCATTTATGCTTTACAGGCATCTGCACAAACTCCAAAGAACTAAAGTTGTAGATGATGAGACAACATACATTAATTCAACTCAAACAATTGAAGAATATATAAATGGAAGCGATTGGAGAATAAAAGCAAACTCTAACACAGGCTATTCAAGTGCAGGGCTTATCAATAACTCAGCGGGTAAAGTGATAGCAAATTATTGGCTCGATAAAATTTATTCAAAGGAGGAAGGGTATGCTCACAGAAACGGTGATTATCACATACATGACCTTGATTGTCTGACTGGATATTGCGCCGGATGGAGTCTTAGGGTTTTACTTGATGAGGGATTTAACGGGGTCAGAGGAAGAGTGCAAAGCAGTGCTCCTAAACATTTTCGTGAAGCTCTTGGACAGATGGCTAACTTTTTAGGCATACTTCAAAGCGAGTGGGCCGGCGCTCAGGCATTTTCATCATTTGACACATATCTAGCACCATATGTTTTTAAAGACAAGCTGTCATATAAAGAGATAAAAAAAGCAATTAGGAGCTTTGTGTATAATTTAAATGTGCCCGCAAGATGGGGACAATCTCCTTTTACAAACATTACTATTGATTGGACTGTTCCAGATGATCTTAAAGATCAGATACCAACTTCCAATCAAAAACATCTGTTTTACGGTATCAGCGATAGTGAACTTGTGCATACCGCAGCTACAAGGGGGTGTAAGTCGCTAGATAATATGACATATAAAGATTTTCAAAATGAGATGAATCAAATTAATAGAGCGTATTATGAGGTTTTAACGCAAGGTGATATAACAGGACAACCCTTTACCTTTCCAATTCCTACTGTAAACATTACAGAAGATTTTGACTGGTATGGAGAAAATACAGATGTTTTATTTGAAAATACCGCTAAAATCGGCTCCTCATATTTTCAAAATTTTATCGGCAGTCAGTATAAAAAAGATGAAAACGGTAATATTGTTGTAAATGATGAAGCCTATAAGCCTGGGCATGTAAGAAGCATGTGTTGCAGGCTGCAATTAGATTTGAGAGAGTTGCTAAAAAGAGGCGGTGGATTGTTTGGCAGCGCGGAGATGACGGGGAGTATCGGTGTTGTAACCATAAACATGGCAAGACTTGGGTTTTTGTATAAAAATGATAAAGAAGCGCTGTTTGCCAGGCTTGAGGAGCTTATGAATCTTGCAAAATCTACACTGGAAAAAAAGCGTATTTTTATACAAGATATGTACGATAGGGGACTTTTTCCATATACCAAAAGATATCTGCCGGGCTTTAAAAACCATTTTTCAACAATTGGCGTTAACGGCATAAATGAAATGATTAGAAATTTTACAAATGATGAATATGATATCAGTATAGAAAAAGGAGCAAGTTTTGCAATAGAAGTATTAGATTTTATGCGAAATCAGATGATAAGATTTCAAGAAGAAACGGGTAATTTATATAATCTTGAAGCTACGCCTGCCGAGGGGACTACATACAGGTTTGCCAAAGAAGATAAAAAGAGATATAAAGATGAAATCATTCAAGCGGGAATGGATGATAATATTTATTATACGAACTCTTCGCAGTTGCCTGTTGATTTAACCAATGATCCGTTTGAAGCATTGCAATTGCAAGATGATTTGCAATGCAAATATACAGGCGGTACGGTGTTGCATTTATACATGCAAGAGCGGGTGAGTTCAACTGAGGCATGCAGGAAGCTGGTGCGAAATGTAATATCAAATTTTAAATTGCCATATATTACCATAACTCCACTATTTTCAGTGTGTTTAAAACATGGCTATATTGCAGGAGAGCATGAATACTGTCCAAAATGTGATGATGAGATAATAGATGAATATATTAAGTCTAATTTAGACGTAAGTTAAATTTACTGAGAAGTTTTAGTAATAGCCTCCTAGGACTTCTCAGCAGATAGAACAAAAAAATAATTTTACAGGAGACTTGTTATGACTAAAAGTAATTTATTAAATATATTGCATGCTAAAAGGCAGAAGTGTATAGTTTATACTAGAGTTATGGGTTATCACAGACCGGTAGAGAGCTTTAATATAGGCAAAACTGGTGAGCATAAACAGCGAAAACAGTTTATTGAGCAATAAAATTGTTTATGATATAACAAAATTTACACATCTTGATTATCCGGATAAACTTGCATGTATCGTGTGGTTTTGCGGATGCAACATGCGGTGTGCTTATTGCTATAATGATGATATAGTTTATGCCAATAAAGGAAATTTTTCCTTAGAAGACGTGTTGGAGTTTTTAAAATCTCGTCAAGGATTACTAGATGGCGTTGTTTTGTCCGGCGGAGAGGCAACTAATTATAATCTGACTAGTTTTGTTAAAAAAGTTAAAGAATTGGGTTTTGCAATAAAACTTGACACAAACGGAACCAATTTTAATAATCTGTTTAAACTTTGCTCATTGGGTTTCATCGATTATGTGGCACTTGATTATAAAGCTCCAGAGTATAAATTTAAAGCACTTACACTATCAAATAGATTTGGCGAGTTTTCTAAAAGTCTGAATTATTTACTTGAAAGCAGTATTGCTTTTGAAGTAAGAACGACTGTTCATGCAGATTTGCTAGATGAACAAGATATCAATGAGATAATAGTGGATTTAGCAAAAAGAGGATATAAAAGAGATTATTTTATACAGGAATTTTTAACCACAAAGAGCAACATAGGCAATATAAAAGCACCAGAAAAATCAATCAATAAAGTACATCTTTTAAACGACCGGCTAAATATTGTCTTTAGATAATGATTTTATGGCTAGCTTAACTCTATTTTATACCCTTTTCCTTTAATATTTTTTATTAGGTTTTTGGAAGTTTTTGCTCTTAGTCTTTTAATAAATGCCCTAATCCCGGCATCTGTAATCTCTTGATTGCTCCAGAGCGTATTTTTAATAAACTCATTTGTGATGATTTTACTCTGCAATGAGTCATTCGTATCTGCTTCAAGCAACAATCCGATAAAAAGCCTCTCTTTTTTAGACAAGTACATATATTTTTGATCTTTATATAAACTAGCAGTTGCCTTATTAAACGAGTAACTACCATAAAGCTGTATAATTTTACTCTGCATCTGTAAGGTTAGTTTGTC